>JASGFZ010000001.1:0-49925 GCA_047605345.1 Flavihumibacter sp.
CCTTCATTTTTGTCCCATTCATCGCCCGTTCCATCCCAGCAGTCTAATAAAGTCGCCGGAGCCATGCCTGTTTCGGAAATTAGCGTCAGGTTGCTTTTCTCGTCAATGCCTGTTGTACCGGAATGCGTATTTTACGCAAAGGTGTCAACAGGTTTTTTTGCGGGCGTTTCTCAGTCCAGCCAATGCACAATCGCCGCAGTTACCTTCGGGGCTTCGACCAGGAAGCCGTCGTGCCCATAGGGCGAGTCTATTTCCACATAGCTGGCATTCGGTATCACGGCGGCCATTTTGCGCTGCTCTTCGGGTGGGCATAAGAGATCGCTCGTAATACCCATGAGCAGAACAGGCTGCCGGATGGTTTTCAATACCTCGGCCGCAGTGGCGGCCCGGCCGCGGGCGATCTGGTGACTGTCCATCGCTTTGGTCAGCAGCCAGTAACTCTGCGCATTGAAACGGTTCACCAGCTTATCGGCCTGGTAGCGGATGTAAGATGCCGCTTTAAAGCCGTCGGTTTTATTCACATCGGGTTCCGACTGCTGCTGCACCATCGCGGTATAATTGCGGTAGGTAAGCATGCCAATGGCGCGGGCGGCACGCAACCCGTTGCTGCCGGCATCGGGCCTGTCGGCCTGCCAATCGGGATCGGCCTCGATGGCCAGCCGCTGGCTTTCGTGAACCGCTATCCCCCAGGCGCTTTCCGCCGCCGAGGTGGCAATCAGGAAAAGCCTTTTGATACGGTCGGGCTCCATCAGCGCCCATTCCAGCACCTGGTAGCCGCCCATGCTGCCGCCCATGCAGATCGCGATGGATGCAATGCCCAGCGCTGCACGCAGCAGCATATGGGCTTTCACCTGGTCGCGAATGGTTACCTGCGGAAAACGGCGGTAATAAGGCCTGCCCGTTTGCGGGTCAATGATAAGGGGTCCGCTGCTGCCGTAACAGGAGCCGAGGATATTGGCGCAAACAATAAAATATTTTGCCGGATCGATCGCTGCCCCCGCGCCCACCACGCCGGGCCACCAGCCGGCCGCATCGGCATTGGCTGTGAGGGCATGGCATATCCATACCACATTGGAGCCATCGGCATTCAGCGTACCGTAGGTATAATAGGCTATCTCCAGCGCCGGTAATACCTCGCCGCTCTCCAGTACAAATTCTTCTTTCGATACAAAACGATGCAGCATGACTGCAAAATAAACGCTCCCACCGTTACCTTTGTGGAGAAATTTAAAAAACAGTTATGGTTACGATCGATATCATTCGCCAGGAAGGGGATTTTGGTTTTGAAGCCACAGACGCCACCGGTAACAGCATCCGGATGGACACCAGCCCTGAAACGGGCGGGAACAATTACGGCATTCGCCCCATGCAGGCCCTGCTGATGGGGCTGGGCGGCTGCTCGGGTATCGACGTGATCAGCATTCTCAAAAAACAACGCCAGGAAGTGACCAGCTTCTCGATGCACATTGAAGCGGAACGCGAAACGGGAAAAGAGCCTGCCCTGTGGACCAGCGCAAAGATCGTTTTCACCCTCGGCGGCCAGGTTGATGCCGACAAGGCACAGCGCGCCGTTCAGCTGTCGATGGATAAATATTGCTCGGTAGCAGAAACCCTGCGCCGCGCGGGCACCACCATTTCCTGGGAAGTAAAAGTTCAGTAAATCATGCACCCTATTACCCGCGCCATCCGCAGCCAGGTGGAGCGCACCAATGAAATGGAACATGCACAGCCCATGTTCCTTACCAGCAGTTTTTGCTTCGACAATGCCGAAGAAATGCGCGCGGCTTTTGCCGACGAAACCGACGACAATATCTACAGCCGTTTCAGCAATCCCAACGTGCAGGAATTTGTAGACCGTATGTGCGCACTCGAAGGCGCCGAAGCGGGCTTTGCCACCGCATCGGGCATGAGCGCCCTCTTCGCCAGCTTCATGAGCTTCCTGAAACAGGGCGATCACCTGCTGAGCTGCCGGAGCATTTTCGGCAGCACCCACACCGTTATCACCAAATACCTTCCGAAATACGGCATCAGCCACACCTATGTTGACGCTGCCGCGGATACCAGCGCCTGGGAAGCAGCCATCCGGCCCGAAACGAAAATGATCTACTTCGAAACCCCTACCAACCCCGCGCTGGAGGTAATTGACCTGGAAGCCCTTTCGGCGCTGGCCAAAAAACACGGGCTGCTGCTGAATGTAGACAACTGTTTCGCTACACCGATCGCCCAGCGGCCGATTGAATACGGCGCCGACCTGGTTATCCATTCAGCCACCAAATGGCTCGACGGCCAGGGCAGGGTGCTGGGTGGTATCGTACTGGGCAAAAAGGAGCTAATCAAGGAGATTTACCTGTTTTGCAGAAGCACCGGGCCTTCACTGTCGCCCTTCAATGCCTGGATCCTGAGCCGCAGCCTCGAAACACTGGAGGTCAGAATGGAGCGGCACGCCGCATCGGCCCTGCAGCTGGCAACAGCCCTGCAGGATCATCCGGCGCTTGCCTGGGTGAAATACCCGTTCCTGCCCAGCCACCCGCAATACGCCATTGCCACCCGGCAGATGAGTTCGGGCGGTGGCGTGGTGTGCTTTGAGCTGAAAGGCGGACTGGCAGCAGGCAAACAGTTTCTCGATGCCCTGCGGCTTTTGAGCATTACGGCAAACCTGGGCGATACCAGGAGCATCGCCTCGCACCCGGCCAGCACCACCCATGCCAAACTCACCGATGCCGAAAGGCAGGCAGTGGGTATCAGCAGCGGGTTGATCCGCATCTCGGTGGGGCTGGAACATGTAGATGATATCCTCGCCGATATCAGGCAGGCGCTGGATCAGCTACCAGCCTGAGAACAGCTTCCACGGCAATCAGCCGAAATGGATGTGGTGAACAGGCAGCAATGCCGAAGCTCAAAACGCAATAGCACCGGCCCGTAAGCAAACGATGACGGTTAATGCAACGGTGACTATTGACAAAACCGGCAGCGTAACCCGTTTACGACAACCCGACTTCGTAATGCCGTTCGGGAATTTCAACATCTTTAAAGCCCTTCTGGTAAAGCCGTTGCTTGAACTGTTGCTGCACATCGTATTCGCCGTGCACCAGGAATAAGCGTTTCACCTTTTTGGGGTCCTGGCAGGCAAGGAACTGGCAGAGGTCTTCGTAATCACCGTGCGCGCTCATGCTCCTGATAGAGCCGATGGTTGCATTCACTTCGTGCTCCACACCGAAAATGGACACCATTTTCTTGCCGGCCATGAGCCTGCCCCCGAGCGATTGCGGTTCACAATAACCCACCAGCAGAATACCGTTGCGGCTGTTCTCTATATTGTTGGAGATATGGTGTTTCACACGCCCGGCTTCTGCCATGCCGCTTGCGGAAATGATCACGCAGGGTTCGTTCCTGAAGTTGAGCAGCTTTGACTCCTCAACGGTTTTAATGTATTTGAGCCCCGCAAAACGGAACGGATCATCGTCGTGCTCCAGCACTTTCTGGATGGTGCGGTTGAAATACTGCGGATAGCGTTTAACCATCTCCGTTGCTTCAATGCTCAGCGGGCTGTCCAGGAAATAATCCAGCGACGGCAGGCGCCGCTCCACTTCTAGCTGGTTCAAGGAATACAATATTTCCTGGGTTCTTCCCACACTGAAAGCCGGAATGATCAGCTTGCCTTTTTGCTGCAGGCATATCTTTTCGATCCAGCCCAGCAGCTGGTCGGGGGTGGTGGTTTGCAGCTCATGCAGGCTGTTGCCGTAGGTAGATTCAATCAGCACATAGTCGGCCTGCGGAAACACATCGGGCGAGCGCAATATCACATCGCGGTAGCGGCCCACATCACCACTGAAGCTGATCTGCTCGGTAACGCCATTCTCGGTTACCCGCAGATGAACCGCCGCGCTGCCGATGATGTGGCCGGCATCGGTGTACAGCACTTCCAGCCCCTCCCCGATTTTCGTCCACTGCCCGTATTCAACCGCCCTGAAATACTGCAGGGCGTTTTGGGCGTCGTCGGAAGTGTACAGGGGCCGGATATAAGGCTGCCCGGCGGCGGCGCGTTTTTTGTTTGCATACTTCACATCGTCTTCCTGGATATGCGCCGAATCTTCCAGGAGAATACCCGAAAGATCTTTGGTAGCCGGCGTACAATAAATGGGGCCTTTAAAGCCTTCACTCACCAGTTTGGGAATGAGGCCGCTGTGGTCGATATGGGCGTGCGACAGCAACAGAATATCCACTTCGGCGGGCTCGAATCCCCAGGTACGGTTCAGCATATCCGTGTCTTTACCCATACCCTGGAACATACCGCAGTCGAACAAAATTTTTCTTCCGTCTTTCAGTGTCAGCAAATGTTTTGAGCCGGTAACGGTGCGTGCCGCTCCGTGGAATGCCATTTTCATGATGATTTCTTTTTAAAAGACCAGGTAATGCGAAAAGAGGCAACAGGCTCTCCTTTTTCGTTTACGCCCTGCGCCTGTGCAATAATCGTTTGTGCCTCACCGGTAGTAACCGCCCTTTCAACCGCTTCGGCAATAGCGATGCCGTCGTTGCACCGGAAGCTGGTGAGCCCGGTTGCCTTTTTGACAAAGCCGGCCTCCATGCCCACTACCAGCATCGATACCGCCGGCTTTCGCTGGTAGGTATGCGCCATCGCCAGTATGCCGGTGCTCATTTCTGCCGCCATTGCCAGGCAGGCGAAATAGGTGGACCTAAAAGGATTGGTGGAAAACCATTTGTAAGGAACCGTTACTTCGGCCGCCTCCGCAGAAACGGATTTCACTCTTACGCCGAAAAAAAAGCAGCGGGTATCTTGGTCAATAGGAAAAGCCTGAATTTCAGGGACTATTGACAAGCTGAAAAAAATCGTTCTCGGGAGGCAATGGGTAAAGTATTGGAAATGGAAGGTAAGGGAAAACTGAAAAATGGGCACAGGAAGTGGAGGGTACGGGTAAACGGCAGCTTTTTTGAGGCCAGACCTCTTTTACGCCGGGGGTTGTTGTTTCTCGCGACGGCTTTTTGTTCCTCGCGAAAGTCTTTCTGTTTCTCGCGACAGTTTCTTTGTTTCACGCGAAAGCTTTTTTGTTTCCCGCCAGGCGCGCAGAGGAGCAATGACGCAAAGGACTTGGAATGGGGCCTCCTGGCAAAAAGTTATCTTACAGCACAGGTCGGGTTTTGTTTCTCACAGAGAACACAGAGGAACGGAGACCGTATTACAGATTAAACCACCCGATATCTCTGTTCCTCTGTGTTCTCTGTGAGAAACAAAAAACTGCTCTCGTGAGAAACAAGCATATCGAATCGACAAACTTTCCCTGGCGTCATTGCTCCTTTGCGCGCCTGGCGTGAAACAAAAAAGCTTTCGCGTGAAACAAAGAAACTGTCGCGAGAAACAGAAAGACTTTCGCGTGAAACAAAAAAGCCGTGCAGAAAACCTCTGTGAGAAAAACCGGTCTCTGCGCCAAAAAAAGTTCGCGGCGTGAAATGTGCCCGCACCGGACTCACTCTTCCACCTGGTTACGCAGCAGGTCTTCAAAAACATCGCGCTTCCTGATCAGGTGCGCTTTGCCTTCTATGACGAGCACTTCGGCGGGTTTGAGGCGCGAGTTGAAATTGGACGACATTTCGAAGCCGTAGGCGCCGGCATTGTAGAAAACAAGGAAGTCGGATTCGCGCACCTCGTTGAGTGTGCGATCCCAGGCGAAAGTGTCGGTTTCGCAGATATTGCCCACAACGGTGTAGATACGTTCGGGACCATTGAGGTTGCTGATGTTTTTGATGCGGTGGTAGGCTTCATAGAACATGGGGCGGATCAGGTGGTTGAAGCCGCTGTTCACGCCCACGAAAACGGTGGCGGTGGTTTGTTTGATCACATTGGCCTTAACAATGAAATAGCCCGATTCGCTTACCAGGAATTTACCCGGTTCAAACCATACCTGAATGCTTTTACCCGTTTCCTTTTCGTATTGTTCGAAAGCCTGGGTCACTTTTCTGCCGAGCAATTCGATATCAGTTTGTACATCGCCATCCTGGTAGGGCACTTTGAAGCCGCTGCCGAGATCGATGAACTGTATATCGGGGAAATGCCGGGCCAGGTCAAACATCACTTCAAGCCCCTGGAGAAATACATTCACATCTTTGATATCGCTGCCGGTATGCATATGGATGCCGGCCACATGGAGGCCCGTTTTTTTCACCACCCTTTCGATATGACGCAACTGGTGAATGGATATGCCGAATTTGCTGTCGATGTGCCCGGTGGATATCTTGTAATTGCCGCCGCCCATGATATGCGGGTTGAAGCGAATGCAGATGGGGTATGATCCGCCGTATTTATTTCCAAACTGCTCGAGTATGGAGATATTGTCGATGTTGAGGTTAACGCCCAGCTGTTTGCCTTCGTCTATTTCGGCAAAGTCAACGCAGTTGGGGGTAAAGAGGATGCGGTCGGGTGTGAAGCCGGCTTTGAGGCCGAGCTTTACTTCGTTGATGCTTACGCAATCGAGCGAAGCGCCGATCGACTGCACATATTTAAGCACGTTGATATTGCTGAGCGCCTTGCAGGCATAAAAAAAACGGGCGTTGCATTTGCTGAACGCTTTTTCCAGCTTGTGGTACTGATCGCGGATCTGATCAGCGTTGTACACATACAGGGGCGTGCCGAATTCTTTTGCGAGGGCAACCAGTTGATCGTTGCTTAAAAAGTCTGCCATAGTTTAATAAATGGCAGCGAATATACTTATTCTTCGGCTGCCGGCGCATCATGCAACCATTCTCAGGCTGCCGGCAGATCGGATAGTCACTCTTCGGCTGCGGGGGTATCGTCGGGCGCTTCCTGCAACTCGCCGCTTTCACTCACCTGCAGTCCCGCATGCGCATCTGCATCGGCCACGAGCACGTCGGTGATCGTTTCTTCATCGCCGTTTTCCGTTCTGAGCTGGCCGCCGGGAATAGTGGGTCCGATGACCTGGTCGGCCAGCACTTCCCTGATCCGGGGCAGATCCTCGGGACCATTAAGCCCGAAATAATCCATAAAAGAGCGCGAGGTAGTATACCAGCGGTTTGCCCGGCAGCTCTTCATTCCGCCCGGCTATAATGATCAGTTCTTTTTCGAGCAGTTTCTGGATACTGTAGTCGGCACTGACGCCGCGGATGGCTTCGATCTCCGATTTGGTAATAGGCTGCTTATAGGCAATGATGGCGAGGGTTTCCATCGCGGCGCCGCTGAGGCGCTTGAGGAATTTGTCGCCATTCAGCTGGGCGACGGTTTTATGGTAATCTTTTTTGGTTAAAAACTGCCAGCCATTGCCGCTGAAGCGGATCTCGAAAGGATAAAACTCGCTCTGGTACTTCTCTACAATCCCTTCCAGGGCCGATTCCACCTGCTCAAGCGTGATCTTGTCTTCCATAAAGCCGAAGGCCTGGTTGATCAGATCGGTCAGCTCAATGGCGCTCAGGGGCTTTTCACTGGCAAAGATCAACGATTCTATATGGGGTATGATACTTCCTATTTCCATGGTTCCGATTTTCATTTGTTGCAACAAGCAACATGCCGCAAGCAAATAATAAAAGGATAAAAAAGGGAAATGAGTTGTTCACAATGTGGAAAACGAAATGGTTTATGGTCTGTGGTTTAGGGTTGCTGCCGCGTGCGGGTATTGTTAACCAATAATGGCCTGCCGGGAAAGCAAGCCAGCAACCCTAAACCACAGACCATAAACCATAAACTTATTTAGCCTTGCAAGGCAGCCGCACCGCTCACAATCTCCGTCAGCTCGGTGGTGATGGCGGCCTGGCGGGCGCGGTTGTAGCTGATCTTGAGCGACCGGATCAGCTCGTTGGCGTTTTCGGAGGCTTTGTCCATCGCCGTCATGCGGGCGCCGTGTTCGGAAGCGTTGGCGTCGAGCACCGCCTTGTACAATTGCGTATTCAGGATCTTCGGCATCAGCTCGGCGATGAGCTCTTCTTTGTTGGGCTCGAAGATAAAATCGGTTTTCTTGTTACCGCCCGAGCCCTGCACCTTGGGAATGGGCAGAAAGCGTTCAACCACGAAGGCCTGGGTAGCGGCATTCTTGAACTGGCTGTAAACGATCTCCACCACGTCGAACTGGCCGGCTTCAAAGGCGGCTACCGCTGCCTGGGCGCAGGCCTGCACCTTTTCGAAACGCAGGTCGAGGAAAATATCTTTATAAAGCGGCGAAGTATTGTAATTGCCTTTCTGAAGCGATTCGTAGCCCTTTTTGCCGATATTCCAGACAACCACATTCCCTTTGTTGTACTGGCTGAGGTATTTTTCCTGTACCACGGCGCGGGCGGCTTTCACCACGTTGGCATTGTAAGCGCCGGCGAGCCCGCGGTCGCTGGTGATCACGATCAGCAGCACTTTTTCCACCGTCCGCTCGTTGGCGAGCCGGCTGCCCACTTCCCCTTCGGTATTGCTGACGATATTGCTGAGCATTTCCTGGAGCTTGTTGGCATAGGGACGCATCTGGAGGATGGCATCCTGCGCGCGGCGCAATTTGGCAGCACTGACCATTTTCATGGCTTTGGTGATCTGCTGCGTGCTTTGAACGGATTTGATCCGGTTGCGTACTTCTTTCAGTGCTCCTGACATGCTTCTGGGAAATTTGCCGCAAAACTAAGGCAGGAAAACCAGATTACCATGTTTCCCGGGCCGGGGAACATGGATTTTGTACCTTTGTCGCCCTGTCAATATGACCGCTCTGAAAGTGTAGCATTGAAATTGACAGACCAAATAACATTTTATCAGACACATTCTATTTCAATAACAGATTATGATAGGGTTTATCCAGAAGATATTTGGTGGCAGCAAATCGGAAAAAGACATCAGGGGCATCCAGCCCATTGCTGTCAAAACGAACGAATACTTCGCTGCTTTTCAATCACTTACGAATGATGAGCTGCGTGACAAAACGGTCGATTTCAAAAGCAGGATCCAGGACCACCTGAAAGAAACCGATGCCGAAATCGCCCGGCTGAACGCCGAAGCCGAGGCCCTGCCCTTCACCGACTTCAACGGCAAGGAAGCCATCTACCAGGAAGTGGATAAGTTGCGTAAAAAACGGAACGAGCAGATCGAAGAAGTGCTGAAGGCCATCGCTCCCGAAGCATTCGCCACCATCAAGGAGGCGGCCCGCCGTTTCAAGGAAAACAGCCAGCTGTCGGCTACCGCTACCGAACTGGACCGCCAGCTGGCCACCAAAAAGAATTACCTCAAGATCGAGGGCGACCAGGTAACCTACCAGAACTCGTGGACGGCCGCCGGCGGCACCATTACCTGGAACATGGTGCATTACGACGTACAGCTCATCGGCGGTTATGTACTTCACCAGGGCAAAATCGCCGAAATGGCCACGGGTGAAGGTAAAACCCTGGTGTCGACCCTCCCCGCCTACCTCAATGCGCTGGCCGGAGAAGGGGTACACATCGTAACCGTGAACGATTACCTGGCCCGCCGCGACTCCGAGTGGAATGGTCCGCTTTTCGAGTGGCTGGGACTGACAGTCGATTGCATCGACAAACACCAGCCCAACAGCGAAGACCGCCGCCGCGCTTACCTGGCAGATATCACCTACGGTACCAATAACGAATTCGGTTTCGACTACCTGCGCGATAATATGGTGCACAGTCCCGATGAAATGGTACAGCGCCGCCACCATTTCGCCATGGTCGATGAAGTTGACTCCGTACTGATCGACGACGCTCGTACGCCGCTGATCATTTCCGGTCCCGTACCCCGTGGCGACGACCAGCAATACCATATCCTCAAACCCCGTGTACAGCAATTGTTCGAAGCACAGCGGCAGGTAGTGAATAAAGTCCTGAACGAAGCGCGCAAGAAGATCGCCGAAGGGAACGACGACCCCAAAGACGGCGGACTCGCCCTGATGCGCGCCTATCGCGGCCTGCCCAAAAGCAGTGCGCTGATCAAATTCCTGAGCGAGCCCGGCATCAAGGTAAAGCTGCAGAAATCGGAGAACTATTACCTGGCCGACCAGCAGAAAGAAATGCCTAAGGTAGATGCCGAACTGTTCTTCTATATCGACGAGAAAAACAATTCGGTGGATCTTACCGATCGCGGCATCCAGATGATCACCCGCTCGGGCGAAGACCCTGAGTTTTTCGTGTTGCCCGATATCGCCTCCAAGCTGGGTGAAATCGAAACCAGCACCCTCACCGCTGAAGAAAAGCTGCAGAAAAAAGAAAGCCTGCTGAGCGAATACACCCTGAAAGCCGACCGCATCCATACCATCCAGCAATTGCTGAAAGCCTATACCCTCTTTGATAAGGATGTGGAGTATGTGGTGATGGAAGGACAGGTGAAGATCGTTGACGAGCAGACCGGTCGTATCCTCGACGGACGCCGCTACTCAGACGGTTTGCACCAGGCCATTGAAGCGAAAGAGAATGTGAAGATCGAAGCCGCCACGCAAACCTATGCCACGGTAACGCTGCAGAACTATTTCAGGATGTACCACAAGCTCTGCGGTATGACCGGTACCGCCGAAACCGAAGCAGCTGAATTGTGGGATATCTATAAGCTGGACGTGGTAACGGTTCCGACAAACGTAACCGTGATCAGGAAAGACCAGCAGGACCTGGTGTATAAAACCAAGCGTGAAAAATATGCGGCGGTGATCGAAGAGATCGAGCGGCTGCGCAATGCCGGCCGTCCGGTGCTGGTGGGTACCACTTCGGTGGAAGTGAGTGAACTGCTGAGCCGTATGCTGCAGGTGAAAAAGATCCCCCACAACGTATTGAACGCCAAACAGCACGCCCGTGAAGCACAGGTGGTTGCCGAGGCCGGATTGGCCGGTGCGGTAACCATTGCCACCAACATGGCCGGCCGCGGTACCGATATCAAGCTCGGGCCCGGTGTGAAAGAAGCCGGTGGCCCGCCATCATCGGTACCGAACGCCACGAAAGCCGTCGCGTTGACCGCCAGTTGCGTGGCCGTGCCGGCGCCAGGGCGATCCCGGTACTTCACAGTTCTATGTATCGATGGAAGACGACCTGATGCGTATGTTCGGCAGCGACCGCATCGCCTCGCTGATGGACCGCATGGGTTACAAAGAAGGCGAAGTGATCCAGCACAGCATGATCACCAAAAGCATTGAACGGGCGCAGAAAAAAGTGGAAGAGAACAACTTCGGTATCCGCAAACGCCTGCTGGAATACGACGATGTAATGAACAAGCAGCGGAATGTGGTGTACAAAAAACGCCAGCACGCGCTGTTCGGCGAACGCCTGGCGCTGGACCTCGACAATGCTTTCTATACCGTTTCAGAAGGCGTGGTCAGCTCTTTCAGGGAACAGGACGATTATGAAGGATTCAAGCTGGCGGCCATCGTCAACTTTGGCCTCGATACAGCCATCAGCCAGTCCGATTTCAAATCGAAAAACGAGCAGGACCTGGCCGAGATCTTATACAACGAAGCCACGGCCAATTACCAGCGCCGCAACGAGCACCTTAAAACACAGGCGGTGCCGGTATTCGAAAACATCCGTGTTACACAGGGGCACCATATTGAAAATGTAGTGGTACCCTTCTCCGACGGCAAAAAAGGCATCAGTGTATTGAGCAACCTGCAGAAAACCATCGATACCAAAGGCCAGGAACTGGTGAACTCACAGGAAAGAACCATTACGCTGGCATTGATCGACGATGCCTGGAAAGAGCACCTGCGGTCAATGGACGACCTGAAGCAGAGTGTACAAACAGCCTACCTGGAGCAGAAGGATCCGCTGGTGATTTACAAAGTGGAAGCATTTGAGCTGTTCCGCAAAATGGACAGCGAGGTGAATATCGATATCGTTTCTTTCCTCTGCCACAGCGGTATTCCCATCGAACAGCAGCAGCAACAACAGGCTGCTCCGCAGCAGGTGATCCGCGAAGGCCGTGAAAGGAAAACCGATATGAGCCGCCTGCACGCCAACAAAGAAGAGGTAGAGGCCCGTGGAGACGACTATGCCGCCAACCAGAACGATTATTTCGATCCGAACAGCGGGCCGATCGTGCAGGAACCGGTTCGTGTAGGACCGAAAGTGGGCCGGAATGACCCTTGCCCATGCGGAAGCGGGAAGAAATTTAAGAATTGCCATGGCGCGAACGGATGACAAGTGTGGTTTATGGTTTGTGGTTTGTGGTTTGTGGTTGTTTGAGGTTTGAGGGTGAAACGGCCATGGTCAGTTTCCGTCAACGGGTAGTGGGTCGGGTTCAGCCGGGTGTGCGGGATCGTAGATGGCTACACCCACTTTCGAATCGGCACAGCCGTAATAGAGGAACCATTTGTTGTTGAACCAGGTCATGCCTTCAATGAATACGGTTCCGTTTACATACTGGCCGCTTTTTTCAAAAGGCTGCATGGGGCGGAGAAAAGGAAGATCCAGCCGGTCGACCAATACCGTCGGGTCGGTTTTGCTGAACAGCATTTGCCCGGCGCAGTAGGCATTACCGGTAAAACGTTTATCGCCTTTGTCGCCTGCATTGTTCTTGCCATTGTAAAAAAGGATTATGCCTTTATCGGTAAGCAGCGCCGGCGGTCCGCATTCGGTAAGATCGCTGTCGAAATAACCGGCACGGGTAGACGCCAGGGGCTTCAGCGCTCCTTTTTCGTCGGTCACGGGCGTCCAGTCGACCAGGTTGGTGGAAGTGGCGCCGAATACATGGGTTTCGCCCCAGTACATGAAATAGTGGCCGTTTATTTGGGTAATAACCTGTTTGTTGTTTTTGATGGTGGTGAGAATGGACGCTGATTTATGGGGAATATTGAAAAAGCGGCCGTTATAGGCATCCTGGAAAATAGGCCCGTGTTTTTTCCAGTGGATCAGGTCTTTGGAAGTGGCGGCGCCCAGGCGGGGCGTTTTCCGGTTCCACTGCGTATAGAAAAGCACATAGGTACCATCTTCGGTAACCGCCACCCGCGGATCTTCACAGCCACCCGGCCATTCGTATTCCTGCTGGTCGTCGTTTGACGGGTAAAACACCGGTTCGGAACGGCGGGTAAAGTGAATGCCATCGGCGCTTTCGGCATAACCCAGCCGTGAGGTGCGCATGCCGATTTCAATGCCAGTTTTGTCTTCGGAACGGTACAGCACTACGATCTTTCCGTTTTTAACAGCGGCGGCCGGGTTGAAGGTGTCGTTGTCCTCCCAATGCACCTTCTTTTTCTTGATGGGATCTAAGAATACGGTTGAAGCCCTGGGCGAAATAATAGGGTTAACGCCTTCGGGGCGTGCGAAACCACCCATCGCCCAGTCGGGCAGGCGGTTGCTGTTCTGGGAAAAAGAACACAAGGCGCTGCCGGTGAACAACAGTAGCCACACAGGGCGAAACAATCGTTTGGTCATTTGCGATTCTTTAAAGTAAGTGAGAACGAATCTCAAACTAATGATAAAAATCTTTATATTAATGTGCCATTTTTTGTTTTGATATGAACAAGCGCGCATTCCTGAAACGCTGTGCATCTTTTGCACCGGTGCCCTTTGTACAGCAACTGCCCCTGCTGGCGCAAACCGGGCGGCTGCAGAACTGGGCGGGCAACCTCACATACAGCACCAATACCATCAGCTATCCTAAAACGGTGGCCGAAGCGGCCGCTGCGATCGCGCAGCACGAAAAGCTGAAAATACTGGGTACCCGCCATTGTTTCAATACCATTGCAGACAGCCGGCATCGTTTTATTTCGCTGCAGGAAATCAAAACGATGGAGCTTAATGAAACGGCAAAAACCGTGCGGGTGGGCGCCGGCATCCGGTATGGCGACCTGGCGCCTTTTCTCGACGGCAAGGGATTCGCCTTGCACAACCTGGCCTCCCTGCCGCATATTTCGGTAGCAGGCGCTGTCGGCACTGCCACCCATGGCTCGGGCATGGCCCAGGGGAATTTATCAACTGCGGTTACAGCCCTCGAATTTATCACCGCTTCAGGCGAGATCGTGCGTTTGCAGAAAAGCGACGGAGACGCCTTTAAAACGGCGGTGGTACACCTGGGTGCTATCGGCGCGGTGAGCCATGCAGAGCTGGAAGTGCAGCCGCGGTTCGATATGCGCCAGTTTGTGTTTGAGCACCTGCCGCTGGCGGCGCTTACGCAGCATTTCCGGGAGATCATGTCGGCAGGTTACAGCGTCAGCCTGTTCACCGACTGGCAGCAGGAAAGCATCAATGAGGTATGGGTAAAAGAACGCTGTGATGGCGCAGGAACGGTGGGAAAAGAAACGACCTTTTTCGGCGCAAAAGCCGCTACGCGTAATATGCATCCTATCGCCGCGCTGCCGGCCGAAAACTGCACTGCGCAGATGGGCGTTTGCGGCACCTGGTATGAACGGATGCCCCATTTCAAAATGGGCTTTACACCCAGTAGCGGCAAGGAGCTGCAGTCGGAATATTTTGTTCCGCTGGAGCAGGCAGTACCGGCTATACTGGCCATCCAGCGGCTGGGCCGGCAAACGGGCCCGCACCTGTTCATTTCAGAGATCCGCAGCATAGCGGCTGATGATCTGTGGATGAGCCCCTGTTACCAGCGTCCGTCGATTACCATCCACTTCACATGGAAGCAGGAATGGGAAGCCGTGCGCAAGTTATTGCCGCTTATTGAAAAAACGCTGGCGCCCTTTCATCCGCGGCCGCACTGGGGCAAGTTGTTCACCCTGCCGAAGGAAACACTTGCTGCCGAATACCCGCAATTGCCGGCGTTCAGGGAACTGGTAAACCGGTATGACCCCAGGGGTAAGTTCAGGAATGATTTTCTGCAGCAGCATTTGTTTTAAACCCATTATTATTGAATTCCTGCGGTCATCGGGCAAACAGACCAGGGGCTGGCGTTACCGGCTGACCTCACCAGCAGCATGTAAAACAACAAGCTGCTTATTGGCAAATTTGGATGACATTTCAGTCATTTTTACTACTTTTGACTGAAATATCATCCAATTTGAAGAGCAAAAAAACCATCTTATTGCCCTCGGCCGAAAAGATTCTCCGGGATTTAGGCGAAAATATCCGGCTTGCCCGCAAGCGGCGGCGGCTGTCTCTGCAGCAGGTGTCAGAAAGAGCGGGTATAGCCCGATCAACATTGGGGTTGATTGAAAAAGGTTCGCCCGGCGTAGCCATGAGCGCTTACCTGCAGGTACTCTTTGTATTGGGGTTAGAAAAAGACCTGCAACAGGTGGCGGCGAATGACACTTTAGGACGGAAGCTGCAAGACGCAGGATTATTAGCAGGCAGGGGTTCGGGTCGCAGAAGGGAAAGCCCGTCGCCTCACCCGCGATCACCATACATTTCTGACCAAACGATTTGATCGTCGTAAAGAAGACAGAATTCATTTTGCCTCTGCTATGACATTGCTGGGTTACAATGATGGGGCATCTGCCATAACAGGGGTATCTTACTTACACATTGCCGAATTCATCATGCGCCATGGTGCCAGACCGGACGACGATTTGCAGGAATTGTGGCGGCGAATCGTATTCAATATATGTATAAGCAACAGCGATGATCATTTGCGCAATCATGGATTCCTGCTAACTCCCAAAGGATGGGTATTATCACCCGCCTTCGATATCAATCCTATTCCATCGTCTACAGGCCTAAGCCTTAACATATCAGAATATAGTAATGCGCTTGATCTTGACCTGGCCAGTGAAGTGGCGGAAAAATTTCGGGTAACTGAGAAAAAACGAGAAGCCATTATTGATAAAGTCACTAAAACAGCTAGCCGTTGGCAAGAGGTTGCTGCAGGGGTTGGTATTTCCCGGAATGAGATGCAGCAAATGGAACATACATTTTTAATCAGATAGAATAAAAAAGCCGGCCCTGTATGGGAGCCGGCCTTTTTATTTTACAAATCAATGCTTACTTAAGTCCGTACTTCAGCAGGTACCGTGTATTCAACTGCTTCTGTTTATCCGTCAGGTCGATCTGCCGCCCCTGGATAAAGGCCTGGGTAATTACACTGCTGCGCATGTCGAGTATATCGCCTTCGCTGATAACGATATTGGCATCTTTGCCGGGCTCCAGCGAACCGGTTTTGTCGGCAATGCCCAATATCTTCGCGGCGTTCAGCGTCACTGCCTGGAGCGCCTGCTCTTTGCTGAGGCCATAGGCGGCGGCGGTACCGGCGTTGAAAGCGAGGTTGCGGCCACGGGTATTGCCGTCTTCATCATTGATGGCAAACAGCACACCTGCTTTCTGTAAAGCAGCCGGTGTTTTGTAGGGCTGGTCAACATCATCGTCGGCCGAAGTAGGCAGGCTGTGCATCTGGCCCAGGATAACAGCGATATTATTGGCTTTCAGCAACGGCGCAATCTGGAAGCTTTCGCTGGCGCCCACCAATACCACATCCATACCAAACTCGCGGGCGAAGTCAACCGCAATCAGCATTTCACGAACAATATCGCAATGCACAAACAGTTTTTGCGACTTATTGAACAATCCTTTCACCGCTTCATACTTCAGGTTGGTAGCTGTGTGGCTGCTTTCTGCGGCATAGGCTTTTGCTTCTTTGAAGAAAGTTTTGATCCGCTCCACCTGCTCCAGGCCGCGCTTCAGCGGATCACCTTCCGGCGCCGCCAGCCCCATAAATTCCGCATAGGGATTGGGGCGGTTCATCAGCTCGGGCATATTGAGGTGAATGCCGTTCTCCATTTTGTAGGCTGCATCTTCCCAGTTCCAGGCATCCAGCTGCACCACCGATGAAGAGCCGCTGATAAGACCACCCTGCGGACCAATACCGGCCAGCAGAATACCGTTTGAACGCAGGATGTTGATCACTTTCGAATCGGTGTTATAGGCAACGATCGAACGGATCGACGGATTGAGTTCACCTAATTCCTTGTAATCGTTGGTGGCACGAACGGCCCCGACTTCCGATAAACCCAGGATGCTGTTCGACAGGATCAGCCCCGGGTACACATGCTTGCCTTTGGCGTCAAATACCTTCACATCATCCTGCGGAATAGGCATGTCTTTCGCAATCTTCTCGATCTTGCCATTGCTGACCATGATAGTGGCGCCCTCCAGCACTTCGCCGGTACCGGTGTGTACAATGCCATTCCTGATAAAGAGCAGGCCCTTATATTCTTTTGCGGGATAAACCGTTTCCTGGGCCAGCGCCGATACGGCGAATCCGGCGGCGAGGAAAAGGCTGACTATTTTTTTCATCTTAATTGCTTTGGTTGTTTTCGTAATCAATCGCATCCATTACCAGCAGTCCGTGCTTGTGATAGTGCTCACTGCAGGTTTGCATTATTTCCATGCTCGCCCTGGCAGGCGCAACAGGCATGCCTGCTTTCTTCTCTCCCATCATCTTTTGCACCAGCCGGTTTCTTTCGGCGCTCAGCGCCGCAGCCAGCTGGCGGTCGCGCTCGCGATCGAAATACACAATACCATCAACGATTGTTTTTTCTGATTTGGCATAAATGCTCAGCGGGTTATCGCTCCACAGCACCAGGTCGGCGTCTTTGCCTACCTTGATGCTGCCCACACGGTCGTCTACATGCAGCATCCTGGCGGGGTTGATCGTCACCATCTTCCATGCATCTTCTTCTGACACACCGCTGTATTTCACGATCTTGGCAGCTTCCTGGTTGAGGCGGCGGGCCATCTCGGCATCATCAGAATTGATGGCTACGTTGATGCCCATCTTGTGCATGATGCCGGCGTTATAGGCGATGGCATCCACCACTTCCATTTTATATGCCCACCAGTCGGCAAAAGTGCTCGCATTGGCGCCATGCGCTTTGATCTTATCAGCTACCTTATATCCTTCCAGGATATGTGTAAGGGTATTGAAGGGGAAACCGAAGCGATCAGCCACCCGCAGGGCTGCCGTGATCTCGCTCTGCACATAGCTGTGGCAGGTGATGAAGCGTTTTTTATTCAGTATTTCCACCAGGGCATCCAGCTCCAGATCGCGGCGTACCACGCTGAAGGGATCCACTGCCACGCCTTTTTTACCCGCAGTACCCGAAGCGGCCTTAATGGCGTTTTCATAATCACGGGCACGTGTAAACGCATCCATAAGCACTTCTTCCACGCCCATGCGGGTATCGGGGAAGCGGTTGTTCTGCGCCGAGCTGGAACGTTTTACGTTTTCACCCAGGGCAAACTTGATGAACGGATCGGCGCCGGCAAATTTCAATCCTTCTGCATTGGCACCCCAGCGCAGCTTGATCAGTTGTGTTTGTCCGCCGATGGTATTCGCCGACCCATGCAGTATGTGCGAAGTGGTCACCCCGCCGCTCAGCTGCCGGTAAATATTAATATCCTCCGGGTTCAGGTTATCGGCGATGCGCACTTCGGAAGTTACCGACTGAGCGCCTTCGTTGATCGACTGCACGGCGATATGCGAGTGTTCATCAATGATACCGGCTGAAAGATACTTGCCGGTTCCATCGATCACCTGCGCACCGGCATCGGAAAGATTTTTGCCGATGGCGGCGATCTTGCCGTTCTTCACCAATACATCGGTGCCTTCCAGTTTGCCTTCGGCTTCACCGGTCCACACCGTTGCGTTTTTGATCAGCAGCGATTTAGCGGCAGGCAGGCTGTCCCAGCCGAAGCCGTTGAAAGGATAAGTAACCTTACCCAGTTCTCCGACCGGTTTCTTTTGCGCGGCATCGGCGGCGGGCGCCCCTGCTTTCAGCAGTGTGCCGGTCCACAGCACCTTATTGCCGGCTGCATCGTCGCCGGTACCCTGCCAACTACCGTCGTTGTCAATACCGCTCAGGCGAATGGTTTTCTTACTGCCTTTTGCTTCGGGGAAGCTGATGCGCACAATCTTACCGTCGCTGCTGAATTTGGCGTCGATGCTGTCTTTACCGACAATTTTCGCGCTGCCTGCGCTTTTTACATCGAGCGTATATTTTGTTGTGCTGTTGAGGGTCAGCTCATACTGACCGGCAACGGGCGACCAGGTGTCGTTGTTCACCATATAACGCTGGCCCTGTACCCAGTTTTGCAGGATCACTGTTTTTTCATCGAAGAGCGGGCCCGAGGTAATCAGGAAGTTGGCGATCTTACCGTTTTCGAGGCTGCCCACCTGGTTGTAAATACCCAGTGTGGTGGCCGGTGTTTTGGTGAGCGCTTCGAGGGCTTTGGTTTCGGAAAGACCATAAGCCAGGGCCTTGCGAAGATTGGCCAGGAACTGTTTGGTCTCTTTCAGATCGGCTGCCGACAGGCAGAAAGGAATACCCGCTTTTTCAAAAGCAGCGGGATTGCCGGGCGCCAGCTCCCAGTGTTTCATATCGGCGAGCGAAACAAAACGCGCATCGGCAGGATCTTCCACATCCATGGCCTGCGGATAATTCAGCGTAAGAATATAAGTGGCTTTGGATGCCTTGATATCGTTGATGCGCTGGTATTCGTTGCCGCCCCCCTTGATGATGAACTGAACGCCGAATTCGTCGCCGATCTTATCGGCACGCAGGTCGGCCCATTTGTCGTTTCCTTCAAATACCTGCGGCAGCGAAAGGTTTTTGCTGAAAGCCTGCAGGCTGAGGTTCACGCCTTCTTTGGCGGCATTGTTCTGGTACCATTTGGCATCGATAAAGGTTTGCCGTAAAAGCGCGATGGTTCCCATCAGGCTGCTGGGATACGATTGCGTGGAAGAGCCTTTGCTGAAAGAATAAAAAGCGGCCGCCTGCTCGCGCAGGATGGTTTTGTTTTCTTTTTCGCCTGCAAGGGTCGATACCACGCCGGTACCGCGGGCAATACCGTCTTTCACGTGCGACAGTACCGTTCCGAAGCCAATATCACGCAGGGGCTTTGCTTTGGCATCGTCGGTAGTGAACGCAGATACGGCATCAACGGTTGTACGGATGGCCTGGTTCCAGCCATAGGCGCCTTTGTCGTTGGAAGTGAATTGCGCCGGGGCGCCCCAGTTGGCGCGCGAAGGCCGTGCAACGGGGGCCAATCCGTAGTCGCTGTACAAATCAATAAAAGACGGATAAATGTACTTGCCTTTGCAATCGACCACCATGGCTTCTTTCGGAATGCTCACCGATGTGCCTGCGGCGATCACTTTACCTTCTTTTACTACCAGCGTCGCCTGCTGCAGGCTGGTTCCCGGGGCAACCACCAGGGTTGCATTGGTAAAGGCATAGGTTGTTTGTTTGGGGTCTGCAATTCCGTTCACCGGAAAAGTCGGTTGTGCCTGTACGATAGTTGCCGAAAAAACCAGGGCCAGCAGCGCCTGCCATTTTCGGCTACCCGTACACCGGGAAAATTTTCTCATACGTGTAGTTTAAATGCGTGGGCCGAATTTAGCCAAATGGACTAACTTCGGGCAACCGAATTTTAACCCTGGCAATGAACCTCGCTCCGTTTATCGACCATACTGTACTAAAACCGACCACTACGATCGGTGAAATTGAAAACTGTTGTACCGAAGCGGCCGAACATGGATTTGCAGCGGTATGTGTGCCGCCGCCCTTTGTTAAAAGATCAGCGGTGATCCTGGCGCCTACTGACGTTAAAGTAGCCACGGTGGTGGGCTTCCCCTTTGGCTATTCGGCCACCGAAGCCAAAGTGGCCGAAACCATCCTGGCGGTGGTAGACGGCGCCCACGAGATCGATATGGTCATCAACCTGATCGCGCTGCGGCAGCAGGACTGGGCCTATCTGACCAAAGAAGTGCAGCTGATCAGGGAGGTTTGCCACAACAAGGGCAAACTGCTGAAAGTGATTATTGAATCGGGCATCCTGAGCGATGAAGAGATCATCGCCTGCTGTGAAAAGCTGGGGCCATTGGGTATTGATTACATGAAAACCAGTACCGGCTATGCCGAAAAAGGCGCCAGTGTGGAAGCCGTGGCCCTGATGAAAAAGCATTTGCCCGAAAACGTGAAGATCAAGGCTTCGGGCGGCATCAGGGATTATGCTTTCGCCAAAGCCCTGGCAGATGCGGGCGCCAGCCGATTGGGCTGCAGCGCCAGCATCGCGATTATCAAGGGGGCGCCGGCAAACGATGATGCCGGTTACTAAAACAGAAAGGGTCGTTATTTAATGGCTTGAGCAATGCGCTTGCCAACTTCCCTGCCTGCCCTGGCATAACATCTTTGATGCTAATTGTTTCCGCTCTTTTCAGTAGCTTCACCCATAGTTATGAGGAGACCCGTATTATTTATGCTGGCGCTTTTTACCAGCGTGGCTGCTTACAGCCAGGCCGACAGCAATTCGGTAACGGTTAAAAAAGATCCGCGTCTTGACCAGCTGGTGGCCAAGCAGATCGAGATCAACGAGTTTACCACCCGCGAAGCCCGCAGCAATGTACCCGGTTTCCGCATACAGGTGGTGAATACCACCGACCGCGCGCAGGCCATCCAGGCAAAAACAAAAGTGTACCAGAAATACCCCGAGCTGAATGCCTACCTGCTGTACCAGTCGCCCTATTTCCGGGTAAGGGTCGGCAATTTCCTGACCAGGAAAGATGCCGAGGCTTATCTTAAAAAGCTGAGTAAGGATTTCAGCCAGAATATCTACGTTGTGAACGATATCATTGAGACCAATCCCGACAAAAGCCAGGATCAGGACTAGCCATTATCTTTGCCGAATGAGTTTGTTGGAACGCATCAAAACACTGGCGGCCGGCTATGCCCCGCAGTTCATTGATATCCGAAGGCACCTGCATGCCCACCCGGAACTGAGCTACCAGGAATATGAAACCAGCGCCTTTGTGCAGCAGCAGCTAACGGCCATGGGTATCCCCTTTTCGGTGATGGCAGCAACCGGTGTGGTTGGTCTTATCGAAGGTGTGGAGCCAGCCAGCCGCGTAGTGGCGCTGCGGGCCGATATGGATGCGCTGCCCATCGAAGAAGCGAACGACATCCCCTATAAATCGAAACGCCCGGGCATCATGCATGCCTGCGGGCACGATGTGCATACCAGCTGTTTGCTGGGTGCCGCCAAAATACTGGCTGAAACCAGCAACGAATGGAAAGGCACCGTAAAGCTGGTCTTCCAGCCGGGCGAGGAAAAGAACCCCGGCGGCGCGAGCCTGCTGATCAAAGCCGGCGTTCTGGAGAACCCGGCTCCCTCGGCTATTTTCGGATTACATGTGCATCCGCAGCTGCCGGTGGGAAAGCTGAGCTTCCGGGCGGGCATGGTAATGGCCAGCGCCGATGAATTGTATATCACGGTGAAGGCGAAAGGCGGCCATGCGGCGGCCCCGCATACAACGGCCGACACCCTGCTGGCGGCTTCACACATCGTGGTGGCCCTGCAGCAGGTGATCAGCCGCAACTGCGACCCCTTCCAGCCCTCGGTATTGTCGATCACCTCGATACAGGGCGGCCATACCACCAATGTCATCCCCGCCGAAGTGAAGATGATGGGCACGTTCCGGGCCATGAACGAAACATGGCGCTTCCGGGCCCATGAACTGATCAGGCAAATCACCGAAGGCGTTGCCCACAGTATGGGCGCTTTGGTAGACCTGCACATCGACGTGGGTTATCCTACCGTGTATAACAACGAAGCGCTGGCGGTGCGCGCAAAGGCGCTGGCGGTCGGTTATATGGGCGCCGAAAATGTGGAGGAAACCGAATTGCGCATGGGCGCCGAAGACTTCGGGTATTATTCCCAGAAAATACCCGGCTGCTTTTACCGGCTGGGGGTCATGAATGCAGCTGCGGGGATCACCTCAGGCGTACACACCCCTACTTTCAACATCGATGAGCGGGCCATCGAAACCGGCATGGGCATGATGGCGCTGTTCGGATCACAGGCGTGAGCGTATAAAAAATGCCGGCTCGGGGAAAGCTCCAAATATATTTCCGCTAAATTTACCGCCATGAATACAGCATCCAGAAAATCGGAAGCGCTTGAATACCATGCCAAAGGGCGGCCCGGAAAGATTGAGGTAAACCCTACCAAAGAAGCCAAAACCCAGCGGGACCTGTCGCTGGCCTATAGCCCGGGCGTAGCCGAACCCTGCAAAGAAATTGAAAAGAATCCCGACAATGCCTATACCTATACCGCCAAGGGCAACCTGGTGGCGGTGATCAGCAACGGAACCGCCGTACTGGGGCTGGGTGATATCGGCCCCGAGGCCTCCAAACCGGTAATGGAAGGAAAGGGCGTACTCTTCAAGATTTTTGCCGACATCGACGTATTCGACATAGAGATCGCCGAAAAAGACCCCCGGAAATTTGTTGAGATCGTTAAGGCCCTGGAACCCACTTTCGGTGGCATCAACCTGGAAGACATCAAGGCGCCGGAGTGTTTTTACATCGAACGCGAGCTGAAAAAGCAGCTGAACATACCGGTGATGCACGACGACCAGCACGGTACCGCCATCATCAGCTCGGCCGCCCTGCTCAACGCCCTGGAGCTGCAAAAGAAAAAAATCGAGGCTGTGCGCATTGTGGTCAACGGCGCCGGAGCGGCCGCCATGGCCTGCGTAAAGCTGTACGTAAGCCTGGGGGCGAAATACGAGAACTTCATCATGTTTGATAAAGACGGCGTGCTGCACCGGGAACGTACCGATCTCGGGGAAGACAAAATACCCTTCGCCGTAGCCGATAAAAACTGGACGCTGGAGAAAGCCATGGTGGGTGCCGACCTCTTCCTGGGCCTGAGCGTGGGCAATGTGGTTAGCACCGAAATGGTGCAGTCGATGGCGAAAAACCCCATCGTATTTGCCATGGCCAACCCCGATCCGGAGATCACCTACGACAAGGCGGTAGCCGCGCGCAAAGACATTATCATGGCCACCGGCCGCAGCGATTATCCCAACCAGGTGAACAATGTGCTGGGCTTTCCGTATATATTCAGGGGCGCATCGACGTACGGGCACGCCAGATCAATGAAGCCATGAAGCTGGCTGCCGTGCGGGCGCTGGCCGAGCTGGCCAAAAGCCCGGTGCCTGATCGTGAACCTGCCTATAATGAAAAAACATGTTTTCGGTCGGTACATCATTCCCAAACCGCTCGACCCGCGGTTGCTGAAACGGTAGCGCCGGCAGTCAAAGGCGGCCATGGCAGCGGGGTGGCCACTGGCCTCGATCACCGACTGGGATGCTTACCGGCTGGAGCTCAGCAACCGTCTCGGTATCGATAACCAGTTGATGCGGGTTATCGGTAGCAAGGCCCGCCGCGATCCCAAGCGACTGGTGTTTGCCGAGGCCGATAACCTCAAGATACATGAAGGCGGCCGCCATCGCCTACGAAGAAGGCATCGCTTATCCCATACTGTTAGGTGATGAAAAAAAGATCCGGCGCATAGCTGCCGACAGCAAGATCGACGTGAGCGATTTCCCCATTATCGATCCGCGCAGCGACGAGCAGGAAGAGAAACGGAAACAATACGGCGAACTCTTTTTCGGCAAACGACAACGTAAGGGCATCAACCGGTACGAAGCGTTCAAGATGATGCGCGACCGCAACTATTATGGCTGTATGATGGTGGAAACCGGTGATGCAGACGCCATGATTTCGGGGCTGACCCGTAACTACGATGAAACCATCCGCCCGGCCCTGGAGGTGATAGGTGTGGAAGAAAGCGTTAAAAGATCGCAGGCATGTACCTGCTGATGACAAAGAAAGGCCCCTGTTCATGGCCGACACCACCATCAATTTCAATCCCACCGCCGCCGAACTGGCCGAGATCACGCTGATGGTGGCAAAGGAAATCCGGAATTTTAATATGGTGCCGAGAATCGCCATGCTGAGCTATTCCAATTTCGGCAGCAGCGCCTCACCCGAAGCAAAGCTGGTGGCCGAAGCGCGCCGGCTGGTCAAAGAACGCAATCCGTCGCTGATCGTAGACGGTGAAATGCAGGCCAATATCGCTTTCGATAAAAAGATCATGCGCGAAAGCTACCCGTTCAGCGAGCTGGTAGACCAGGATGTAAATACCCTGATCTTCCCGAACCTTGCTGCCGGTAACGTGGCGTATAACCTGTTGAAAGAAGTGGGTGGCGCCGATGCCATCGGCCCCATTCTGCTGGGTATCAACAAACCCGTTCACATCCTGCAGCTGGGCAGCAGCGTGCGCAGCATTTTCAATATGGCGCTGGTGGCTGTTATAGATGCACAGATCAAATGCGGGCAGGCGTCGACACGCGACCTGGTGGAAAAAAGCGACTGGTGGAAAAGAGCCAGGAATATATCGGCAGACGTATAATTTATGACCGAAGTGGAGCAATATGAAATTTGTTACTGAGTTTGGCCGTTACCTGTTAATGCTGAAAGGCATGTTTTCCAAACCGGAGAACAGGCATGTTTACTGGAAGGAATTCATGCACCAGTGCAATGATATCGGTATCGGATCGGCCGGTATCGTGGTGATCATTTCCTTTTTTATGGGCGCCGTATCTACCCTGCAAACCGCTTACCAGATGGTAAGCCCGGTTATTCCCAAATCAACCATTGCCCAGATCGTGCGTGATACGGTATTGCTGGAATTCGCTCCCACCCTGGTATGTATTGTACTGGCCGGTGTGGTGGGCAGCCGCATTGCGAGCGAACTCGGCAACATGCGCGTGAGCGAGCAGATCGATGCGCTGGAAATTATGGGTATCAATTCCAAAACCTACCTGGTGGCACCCAAGATTGTGGCTGCCCTGCTGGTGATTCCGCTGTTGATCGTATTGAGTGCGGGGCTGGGTATCTGGGGCGGATGGATTGCCGGCAAGATGTCGGGCATCCTTTCATCGAACGATTTTCACCGGGGGCTGTTGGGCAGCTTCCAGCCTTTTAACGTGTATTTCATGCTGATCAAAGCCTATGTATTTGCCTTTATCATCAGCAGTGTACCTGCTTTTTACGGCTATTATGTAGAAGGAGGCGCCCTGGAAATCGGCCGCGCCAGTACAAAATCGGTGGTGGTAAGCTGTATATTGATATTGTTTTCAGATTATGTGCTGGCGGCAATACTGCTTTAATTATTTGAGGTTTGAGGTTTGAAGTTTGACGGCTTCAAATCTCAAACCTCAAACCTCAAACATTTTTCATGATAGAAGTTAGACACCTCAAAAAAGGTTTCGGCGACAAGCTGGTGCTGAAAGATGTTTCGGCGGTGATGGAAGAGGGCAAATGCAATCTTATCATCGGGTCGTCGGGCAGCGGAAAAACCGTGCTGATGAAATGCCTGGTGGGCTTGTTTCAGCCCGACAGTGGTGAAATCTATTACCATGGGGAAGAGTTTACCGCCATGAGCGACGAAAAACGGAAGGAGATCCGGAAAGAGATCGGCATGCTGTTCCAGGGCTCGGCGCTGTTCGACAGCCAGACCGTAGAGCAGAACGTACAATTCCCGCTGAATATGTTTACCAGCTGGACCACCGCCGAAAAGAAAAAAAGAGTGAATGAGGTACTTGACAGGGTGGCACTGAAAGACGCGCACCGGAAATTTCCCGCCGAGATCAGCGGAGGCATGAAAAAAAGGGTGGGCATTGCCCGGGCCATCGTGCTGAACCCGAAATACCTTTTTTGCGACGAACCCAACAGCGGGCTCGACCCGCAAACCTCGCTGGTGATCGATAAGCTGATCAAAGAGCTGACCGACGAATACAAGATCACCACCGTCATCAATACCCACGATATGAACAGCGTGATGGAGATCGGCGACAAGATCATCTATATGTACAAAGGCGAAAAAGAGTGGGAAGGCACCAATAAAGAGATCATTTTCAGCAAAAACCAGCGGCTGAACGACTTCATCTTTGCCTCCGAGTTTCTGCGCGACGCCAAAGACATGCGGATGCTGGAACAAACCGGCAGGATCGATAACAACCGAAATATGGATGAGCTGATCAAATAATTCCCTAGTTTTGCCCCGATTCCAAAACAAATCATTATGAGTGTTTTAGTTAATAAGGATTCCCGGATCATCGTTCAGGGATTCACCGGTACAGAAGGTACATTTCATGCAACCCAGATGATCGAATACGGATCGAACGTAGTGGGCGGCGTAACGCCTGGCAAAGGCGGCACCCAGCACCTCGAGCGGCCGGTTTTCAACACCGTGGCCGACGCGGTAAAAGCGACCGGCGCCAATGTATCGATCATATTTGTACCGCCTGCTTTCGCAGCAGATGCGGTTATGGAAGCAGCTGATGCGGGTATCGAGCTCGTGGTTTGTATTACGGAAGGCATCCCGGTACAGGATATGGTGAAAGCCAAGAATTTCCTGCTGGGCAAAAGCACCCGCCTGATCGGTCCCAACTGTCCGGGGGTGATCACTGCCGGCGAATGTAAAGTGGGTATCATGCCGGGTATGATCTTCGAAAAAGGCCGTATCGGCATCGTATCCAAGAGCGGTACCCTTACCTATGAAGCGGCCGACCAGCTGGCCAAAGCCGGATTGGGCGTAACCACGGCCATCGGTATCGGCGGCGACCCCATCATCGGCACCACTACCCGCGAAGCGGTGGAACTGCTGATGAAAGATGCTGATACAGACGCCATCGTGATGATCGGCGAAATCGGCGGCGGTATGGAAGCCGAAGCGGCCCGCTGGGTCAAGGAGCACGGCACCAAACCGGTGGTAGGTTTTATCGCGGGGCAAACAGCGCCTCCCGGCCGTCGTATGGGGCATGCCGGTGCGATCATCGGCGGCGCCGACGACACAGCAGCTGCCAAGATGAAAATCATGACAGAATGTGGCATTCACGTGGTGCAAAGCCCGGCCGAGATCGGCAAGCGCATGGCCGAGGTGATGAAGAAGTGATTTGATTGAAATGATATACAAAGCCGTCCCGTTATCCGGGGCGGTTTTTTATTGTAGTAAAGATTCAATCGGGGAAATAAAGGGTGATTTCACGGTTTTCTGTCAGCGCCGGGAATACGAATATTGTGAAATGCTTGGCGGTTATAGATTTCACTACAACAGTTCTTCCGATATATACAGCTTTGACAGTGTAGGCACAAAAGGAATTGTCAGGAAGATAGTGAAATTCGACCGGCTTCAGGACGACCTGTTTAATGTGTGCCTTGCTGACCTTGACCCCCAAACCGGTTGCATTTCCGATTCGGTTACCACCAATAACGGAGACGCCGACCTGGTGCTTTTAACGGTGGCGAGCATAGGTCTGCATTTCATGGAAAAACACGCCGGATCAGCCCTGTTCATCCAGGGCAGCGATGCCAAAAGAACACGCTGGTACCAGATGGGTTTGGCACGAAACTGGCGGTTTATTGAACCGAAGTTTAAGTTGCTCGGCTATAAGGATGAAAACTGGGAACCTTTCAGGAAAGGAACAAATTATATAGCATTTTATTTGGAAAAAAGACTAAATTGGCAATATGGCACAAAAAGATCCAAAAAAACCAGGTAAAGCTGTTTTTCCTGAAAAACAGTGTTTGGATAACGATCCTTTCTTTGTAAAAAAGAGATTGGCTGCCATTGCTTTTCTTGATAAAGCCGGGTATCCGCCTGCCGAACTGCTAAGCGGGCAAAAGGGCAAAGCCGGTATGCATAAGAAGTAAATTTTCTGAATATTGAAAAAGGGAGCGAAACGCTCCCTTTTTTGTTGGTGGCTATGTGTAATACCCATGGCGTGAAGAAGCAAGGAAGGCTTGCCTGCATGAAAATTAAAATTTGATTAATCGTCCTGTTTGCGTTAGCTTGGTTTTACCAACCTAACCATGAGAAAATGAAACAGTTTTACCTTGCTATCCTATGCCTCCTTTCCTTTCGGCCATTTTCCCAACCGTCCACGCTTTATTTCTCTTATGACGCTTCCGGCAGCCAGATTATGCGCAATACAGTCTGCGTCAACTGCCGCACAGCAACTGCCGATGCAGTTGCCATTGCTTCGAAAGCGGAACCAGATGCATTTACTGCATCGCCCAATCCAGTCGACGGTCTGCTCCAGGTACGATGGGTACGCGATGTAGCCAACCCGCTGCAACAACTTCAATTGCATAGTGTTACCGGTCAACTGCTGCTGACACAACCAGTGAGGAGCGCCAAAGAGCAGCTACAACTGAATTTCTCCGGCTATCTTCCAGATCTATCCTTTTTGACTGGTGTAAGTGCCAACGGAAGCGTCAATATTATAAAGATCATCCGGCATTAACGATTGCCTGCGGCTTCTCCGTTTCACCTGCCATTACCAATGGCGATGATATAGAAAAATGGATTAGACAATGATAAACCCATATTATTATCTATACTATAAACTCTACAGATTCTCGAAAAGAATGGGCGTAACAGATGCTGCCTGGACGGCCATGTTACTGTTTTACTCTACTTTAATATATCGCCTATCATTTTCTGGCTTTTCCCGATAAAAAAAATATCAGTCCTTCCCGTTTGGGTAGCGGCACTAGCAATAGCCACACCCCTATTAGCCGTTAATTATTTTATCTTCTTAAAAACGGATAGGTATTCAAAAATTATCGAACATTTTAAAGAAGAAGATGCCGCAACCAAAATACTCGGGGCTATTTTAACAACAGCATACATCGCAATGAGTTTATTTTTAGCACACCTTTAAATTTCACAAATACTATAATGACAGATCATTCGTTGCCTATTTTTTGGAGGAGGTCATATGCAAATAGCAAGTTTTCAAGTCATTTACAAAAACGCTACCTGTAATACCCTTGATAATAGCGATACGGCTAACTAATGCGACTTTGTAAGCTGTTGCAAATAAGACAAACAGGCAACTTTGTTAAATTAAATTAGCAAATTAGGAGGGTGGTCACAACTACATTCAACAACATTATTGAAGAAAAAACGACTACGATCATGGTCGCAAACCTATATTACAACATTTGGGTTGGCTGTATCTTAAAGGCAAAATCACCACCCCGGAACTGCATTAGATGCATTCATCAGCTTTACGAAATCTTGATCCAGAAATACAAATACTATACTGGGAAACTATTCGTTGGGTATCTATGGATCCAATTTAGTAACGCTTAATACAGATCACGTGGCAATGATAAACCCATACTATTTTTTATACTACAGGCTTTACAAGTTTGCCAAAAAGGCAGGAGTAGCAGACGCAACCTGGACAGCGATGTTATTAGTTTCGGTACTGCTTACACTGAATGTGTTTACTGCCTTATTTTTCATCTTTAATAAGCAGGATTTCTTTTTTTATCCCCAAAAATGATCGGCGGGTTTATGGCAATATTGGTGGGTGTATTTAATTATTTCGTATTTATCTATAAAGACAAATGCAATCGCATCATAGCTGAATATGAAAAGGAAAGCAAGGGTCAAAAAGCGGGGAGTTCTATATTAACTATTCTGTATGTCGTATTAACCTGGTATTTAGCTCATTTATGATAATATTTCAACAAATAATATTTTTACCATAAAGCAGTTGCGGATGTCAATATCCAGCCTCGCGCAATGCAGGTTCCAGGTATTCCAAACCGTCAATTTGCTGCAATTCTTCATAAGATAAGGGGCGGAATCTGTAAAATTCCGATCAAAAGGGCCTATAGCCTTGTGTAATGACTATTGAAATTGCATCTCTCTCTTAGTTTTCTATAAATTGTATGAAAATGAATCCAATGCGTGTTATCGGATTATTGCTGCTGTTCGTAACAGTGAACTCATTTGCCCAAAACATGAAAAAAACCGACTATACAGGCTGGTGGAAAAAGATCGATGCCCTGATCAATACAGAAGGCAGGCTGAAAACCGCTTTAGCGGAAGTAAAATCGTTACAGGCGACAGCCGTCAAAGAAGGTGTCGCCGGTGAAGAAGTGAAAGCCATGCTCTACCGCCTGCAGATCGAAGCTACCGTAGAGGAAGGCAGCGACACCACCGCCATCGGCCGGCTGCGGGAAGCGGTCACAAAAAGCGAAGGTATCCGCAAAGCGCTTTACCAGTCGCTGCTGGCCGATTACCTGAAAAACTATTACGATAACCACCGCTGGCAACTTTACGACCGCGGCACCGTGGCAGGAGGCACCAAAAGCGATATTACTACCTGGAGCACAGCCGATTTCAACCGTGAGATCAGCGCCGCCTACCAGGCCTCGCTCAGTAACAAGGCACTTTTACAGGCAACACCTGCCAAGGCGATCGGCGCCATGGTAACGAACGGCAATGCCGGCAATACACGCCCCACCGCCTTCGACCTGGTCGCCTGGCACGCACTGGACTATTTCAAGGAAGCGCCCGCCGAAACCGTCCGTTCCATAAACCGCTTCCGGTTGAGCGACCCCGCGCTTTTGGCGCCCGCCCCGGTATTCATGCAGGCGTCGCTGAACCATGCAGACAGTAACCACCAGCAGTTGATCGCCCTGCAAGTCTACCAGGAATTATTGCGATTTCATACCCGCTCGAAAAACGAAGCGGCATTGATAGCCGCCGACCTCGACCGGCTTGCTTTCGTAAAAGACCAGGCCATCATCCCCCATAAAATACAAACCTACCGGCAGGCCCTCGAAACACTTGCGAAAACCCATCCAGGCAACGCCGACGACAGCCGGATCACCCTCGCACAGTCGCTGGTAAATGACGATCCCTCCAACCTGGCGGCTGCCCTGCAACTGGCCAATGCCTTGCGCAACAGCAGCAATCCCCGTGTAAAGGCCGACGCCCATAACCTAACGGAACAGATCAAAAAGCCGGCCCTCACGCTGACCACCGAAAAAGTAAACCTGCCGGAAGCGCCTTTCCGCGCACTGGTGAACTATGCCAACCTGTCAACCGCTTTTTTTCGCCTGTACCCGATGACAGAAACGCTGCGCGGCAGCCTCCGCCGGGGACGTCAACTGTTCTCGGAAAAAGCCTGGGCCCAGATCAGCGGCAGCAAACTGATGAAAGAATGGCAGCAACCTTTGCCATTGCCGGCCGACTACCGCGAACACAGCACCGAAGTAAAAATAGACGGCCTGCCGATCGGCGAATACATCCTGCTGGCAGGCAGCGACGCCAGTTTCGCGCCCGAAAAAACCTATATGGCCGCCGTAGTGGTACGGGTGTCAAATATCAGCTATATCAACCGCGACCGCGACTACTTCATTCTCGACCGCAATACCGGCCAGCCATTGTCCAAAGCAAGCATACAAACCTGGAAAGAAAAATACGACCGGGCCAGCCAGGACAATATCCTGGTGAAGGGGGAAAGATTTATCGCCAACGAAAGCGGCTATGTACACCTGGCCCTCGCAACCGACGACAACGTGCTGCTGGATGTCAACTACCACAACGACCGGCTGTTTACCGACGACATGGTGTATCATTATCGTTACCGCCCCGGGCAACAGGAACAATCGGAGAGAAAAAGATCCAATACCTGGTTCTTCCTCGACCGCTCTATTTACCGCCCCGGGCAACTGGTTTATTTCAAGGGCATTGCCATCAGCAGCGACAGCTCCGGCAAAAGCAAACCCTATAGCGGCCAACAGACGACCGTACAACTCTTCAATGCCAATAACGAAGCCATCGACAGCATCACCTTAAAGACCAACGCATACGGATCGATACAGGGCAGTTTCCGGTTGCCTGAAGGCGGGCTGACAGGTAGTTTCAGCCTTCGGCAGAAAGAATGGAATGGAACGGCTTATTTCAGGGTGGAAGAATACAAAAGGCCCAAATTCCAGGTAGCGCTGCTGCCGGTTAAAGGAAGCTACCGCGTGCACGATACGATTGTAGTGGAAGGAACCGCCAAAGCCTATGCCGGTAATGCCATCAGCAACGCCGGTATAACGTACAGGGTCACCCGAAACAGCAGGATACCGTTTTACCGGCACCGCATCTGGCCGCCTTACCGCGAAGGTTCGGAAGAGCTGATCAACGGAACCGCCGTCACCGGCGCCGATGGCAGGTTTGCCATTCGCTTTACCGCAGTACCCGACCCCTCTATAGAAAAATCGGCCGACCCCGTATTCGACTATCAGATACAGATCGATGTCACCGACCTCAACGGCGAAACCCGCAGCGCTTCGCAATATTTGTCGGTTTCCTACAAAGCCCTGCACGTTACGATCGGTGAGCTGGCAGCGCAACTGCCGGTAGATAGTTTGAAGACGGTTACCGTGTCTACCCGGAATGCCGGCGGACTGTTTGAGCCTGCGCAGCTGAAACTGCAGTTGTTCAGCCTGCAATCACCCGGGCGGCTGATCCGCGCACGCTACTGGCAGCAACCCGACCAGTTTGCGATAGCAGAAAATGATTTCCGGCAATATTTTCCGTACGACGAATACAAATCGGAAACCGATGTAAACAGCTGGGCGCTGAACCAAGAGGTCTTCAGCAGCAGCTTCCTGTCCACCGCCGAAGGGCAGGTGCCGCTTGCCTGGAAACAGCGCAGCGGCGGCTGGTATCGCATCGTTGTTACGGGGCTGGATCGTTTCGGCGACAGCATACGCACTGAAAAAAACATCTATCTCATCGACCCCAAATCAGCTGCAGCGCCGTCGCCGGGTTTCCTGGTTACCTATAGCAGTAAGACATCCGCGCAGCCGGGTGAAAAGCTGGAATGGCTGGTAGGCACGGCCACAGAAGCCTGGCTGATCAGCCAGCGCGAGAACCATGACAGCAAGGCCAAAGCAAACGATCTTCCTTTTGCAAAGCGTTTCGATATCAATAAAGTGAAACCCGGCTTCAGAACCATCGGTTATACCGTACAGGAAAACGACCGGGGCGGTATGGGCTGGACCCATGTATATGTACAGCACAACCGCGTGTATGTGGCCAACGATCATGTCGCTGTTCCCTGGAACAACAAGCAGCTTTCCCTGGCCGTGTCGAGCTTCCGGGACAAAACGGAGCCCGGCAGCCCGGAAACCTGGACGGTGACGGTGAAAGGTCCCCAGGGCGAGCAGGCAGCCGCCGAACTATTGACCAGCATGTATGATGCTTCACTGGATCAGTTCACGCCTCACGGCTGGTCTGTACCCGGCATCTGGCCTCATTACGCTTCGGGCAATACCTGGAATGGCAGTAATAATTTTGAGCAGGAGGCAGGTGAAGGAACCGAGCCGGAACTGAAGTACACTCCGGTACCGCCCTTGCTGTACGATGCATTGCTGGGTTTAAATATTGGATATGGAGAGATGCTGCGGGGTGCAGCGGGCGGTATTATGTATTCCAGAAGGGAAGCCCGTGGTACAATGGTCATGGAATCGGCAATGGCGCCAGCACCGGACGACGCAGGCCTTATGAATGCGAGGAATGCGGCTCCCAAGATGCAAATGGACAAATTCACGCCGGCTAAAATGGTCAAAGACGAAGAAATGGCCGCCACAGATCCGGCACCTGCCGGCAATGCACCCATTGCCACGCGCACCGACTTCCGTGAAACCGCTTTCTTCTTTCCGCAGCTTTCGGCCGATGCCGCCGGCAACTACCAGTTCAGTTTTACCATGCCCGAAGCCCTGACCAGCTGGAAATGGCAGCTGCTCGCCCACACCAAAGACCTCGCCTTCGGCACACTCACCCAAACGGTTATCACGCAAAAAGAGCTGATGGTGCAAACCAATATGCCGCGCTTCTTGCGCGAAGGCGACAAGATGGAGATCAGCACCAAGATCGTGAACCTGGGTGATAAGGAAATGACCGGGCAGGCAGAATTACAGCTCATCGATCCCGCTAACGATCAACCGGTCGACGGCTGGTTCCGCAACTTCTTTCCCAACCAGTATTTCACTGTGGCGGCGGGCGGCAGCGAAGCCGTGAAATTCCCGGTAGAAGTGCCCTATCTCTACAACAAAGCGCTTACCTGGCGCATCATAGCACGTTCTGAAAATTACAGCGACGGTGAATCGGCCAGTCTGCCCGTACTGACCAACCGTGAGCTGGTCACTGAAACAAAACCGTTCTTCCTCAACGGCAACGGCAGTAAAGACCTGGTTTTGCAGCACCTGGTCAGCAGCGGGAACAGCGAAACACTGAGCAACCAGTCGCTCACCGTCGAGTTCAGCAGCAATCCTGCCTGGTATGCCGTGCAGGCGCTTCCCTACCTGGCCGACTATCCCTATGCGTGCGCCGAGCAAACCTTCAACCGTTTGTATGCGACCCTGCTGGCGGCCCATATCGTCAACAAAATGCCGGCCATTAAGCAGGTGCTTGAAAGCTGGAAAGGCAAAGACACCGCCGCCCTGATCAGCAACCTGCAGAAAAATGCCGAGCTGAAACAAATACTGCTGGAAGAAACACCCTGGGTATTGAACGCCAAAAACGAAACGGAACAGGAACAAAAGATCGCTGCGCTGTTCAACCTGGTGCAGCTATCGGCCAATACAAGCAAGATCGCCGCGCAACTGAAAGAGATGCAAACGGAAAGCGGCGGTTTCAGTTGGTTCAAAGGCGGTAGGGATGACCGTTATATTACGCAGTATATTCTAACCGGTATCGGGCGCCTCAAACTGATGGGGGCATTACCGGCCGGCCTGAAAGAAATTCCTGCTATTGTTGCTGCCGCGATCCCTTACCTCGATAATGCCATCCGCCAGGATTATGCACTATGGGAAAAAACGCCAAAGACCGCTGCTGCGTTGAACGAATATGCCGCGCAGTACCTCTATATGCGGAGCTATTTTCCTGAAACCGGTATAGCCGGCGGCACGGTAAAAGCAGCCGATTTCTATCGCAAGCAATGCCAGCAACAATGGATCAAAGGCAGCCGGCTGGTACGCGGCATGATCGCCACGATGCTGTTCCGCACCGGTGATAAGGTCACCGCCGCAAAAGTGTTGCAATCGCTCGCAGAAACCGCTGTGCAAAGCGAAGAGCTCGGCATGTACTGGAAAGACAATAGTCCTGCTTATTACTGGCAGCAGGCGCCTGTTGAAACCCAGGCCCTGATGATCGAGGCTTTTCAAACCATCAAACCCGGCGGCAAAGAAGTGGCTGCGCTGAAAACCTGGCTGCTGAAAAACAAGCAGGCCAGTCACTGGCCTTCAACCAAAGCCACCGCCGACGCCTGTTATGCGCTGTTGCTGCAGGGCGGCAACTGGCTGGAAGCGGCGCCCAATGTATCGGTACAACTGGGTGGTATCACCACCGTAACAGCACGGGGCGCCGAAGCGGGCACCGGTTACTACCAGCAAACCATTCCGGGCACGGGTGTGCATCCTGAAATGGGCCGCATCAAAGTGCAGGTAACCAATGCAGCCGCTGCCGGCAAACAGCCGCCGGTTTGGGGCGCCGTGTACTGGCAGTATTTTGAGCAAATGGACAAGATCGAAGCAGCCGCTTCGCCCCTTTCACTTAACAAGGAAGTGTTTGTAGAAAGGTTGACCGATAACGGACCTACGCTGCAAAAATACACAGACGATATGCTGCTGAAAGTAGGCGATAAGCTGAAGATCCGTATCACCCTGAAAGCCGATCGCGCCATGGAGTATATTCATGTGAAAGACCTGCGTGCGAGTAACCTGGAGCCGGTGAATGTGTTAAGTGGCTACCAGTGGCAGGGCGGGCTCGGTTACTACCAGGCGCCGCGAGACGCCAGTATGAATTTCTTCATCAGCTACCTGCCGCAGGGAACGTACGTGTTCGAGTATGCGCTTTTCGTGAACCAGGCCGGCACATTCAGCAATGGCATCGCGAAAGCGCAAAGCATGTATGCCCCCGAATTCAGCAGCCACAGTGAAGCGATGCAATTGAGGGTGGAGTAACCAAACAGAAAGAGAAACAACAAACCGGAAAAGAGATCAGGCTTTGATCTCTTTTCCGTCTACCATATATTTTGAAACAGGTATGGTTCCCGAAACCACATTCAGCACGGGCCTGCCGCCATTCCAGCGCACCGTTCCGAAGCCGGTGGCGGTAGACAGAAAACATTCGAAAGCGCCGATGCGCGACTGAACATGCAAGGTTGTATCTACCGCATCATAACGCAAACCGGTAAGCCCCTGCAACATGCCGTAACTGGCCAAGGCCCGGGCATACCAGTGCCCGCATTCATATTCGTTGAAGGGATTCCGGATACGTCCGTCGTAGCGGTTGCGGCAGGCCTGCACGATATCGAGCCCTTCCTGTACACGACCCACCAGCATAAGGTGTGAAGCCACCTGGTATTCGATACCCGTCCACACTTCATCGCTGTACACAAAAGGAATGGAAAGCTTTCCGCCCCGGGGCCAGGAACAGAGCAGCAACCCCCCATCGTGCCCGAGCGCAAAGCCCGGCCGCTGCGGATTATCATGCTGGCTGAGATCTGTTTTCAGGTTGTATTTATGCACGGCAAGCAGGTGGCTGGTGATCTTGGTTTGATCAATAAAAGCGGGCAGGCCTGAAACCATTCCGAGCCACGCACCCAATACACCATCGCTCAAACAGCCGGTTCCGTACTGGTATTTTGGCCCTTCTTTTTTGAGCAGGGCAATGGCTTCGGGTGAATAGTCGCCGCCGAACGATTGCGCTTTTGAAGGATCGGGCGCCGAAAGCCCTTCATACTGGATGTGCTGGAAGAAATATTCTCCGTTGTAAAGCTTCTCTTCCATATACCTCACTCCTTTCTGAAGCAGGTCCTGGTAACGGCTGTTGTCTTTTTTCAACGCCTTGCCCATTGCCAGCATGGCTGTTAACGCACCCAGGTAAAAACTGGTACACATGCCATCAGGCCCCCAGAATTCAATGTCGTACGTATTGTGGTGTGGTTCCTGCACCACGCCGAGCCCGCGCGGATCCCAGGTTTGGATGCAATAGTCCATGCTCTGCTTCACCATCGGGTATATCTTCTGCAGCCAGGCAGTATCGGCATTGATCCGCCAGTCGCGGTACACTTTCATGATGCCGCCCAGCTGCCCGTCGGCTGCCGAATGAAAATCGTGCTTTGCCGGCGAGATCGGGATATTGGCGCGAAAAACCTGGTGGCCGTCTGCCCGCTGGTTCTCGGCGAACTCGGTATTGCGCAAGGTTTTCTCGAGGCGGGGAAACAAATGCGGTATGGCCTGCGCGTAATTCCATACATGCGTGCAGGAACCGTGACAGGAGCCTTCATCATCACCTGACCCTTCCCAGTTCCACAACCGGCCGTCGTACTGCCGCATGACCGTGGGCGATTTCAGGATGGTGAGGTTGGCGGCAACGGCTTCTATTACTTCGGAGGGCAATGTGCTGGCATAAAAAGCTTTCGTAAACGCTTCGGTCTGCTGTTTCAGAGACGAATAATGCTTCAGCCAGTAGGCGGCTACTTCCTGCACGTTCCGGTACCGGCTGCTGTACCAGGGGCGATGGGTATCGCCTGTGTTTGCCGGCAGCGTTGGGTCGAGATAGGAAGAATCTTTGGCGCAACCCGCCTGCGGATCACAAGCTGTTTTAGGCACCACCTCGCCAATACGCAAATTCGAATGGGGCACATACCAGGCAAAATAGAGCCGGATCGTTTTCGATTCGCCGGCGCCCAATGTAAACGGAACATAGAGGCTGGCGCCGGGCGCATCTTTTTCCACTGGCGGATGGGCCGCCGCTTCGCCATCGCGCACCTTGTTCCAGGCCATCGTCATCGGATCCCACCAGCCACCCCTGAACCAGCAATGATCCACTTCGGTACGGGGGTCATCGGTGAAGATGGCGAAAGACGCTGTGTCGGGTTTATTGTCCCTGCCCGGTTTCTGTTGCAGGATAAACCCGTTTGCAATGGGGTCAATGCTATGTGTTTTCTCGGGCCACCACAAAAAGTTTTTGCTGTTATAAGAAAATACCAGCTCTTTTGACGATGAGCCCGTGTTGGTGAAACGGTATTCGAAAGCCCCGATGGGGTGGCCAGACTCATCTTCCTTACCGGGAACAAAAGGACTCCAGCCGGTCAGCTCAACGCTGACGGGTATAACGGTATCAAACAACCGAATAATACCAAAGGGAAATTTTGTTTCGAAGCTGGCCTGCGAAAAGCGGGGCAACCCATAGGTGGTTCCAACCGAACCCAGGCCCGATCCCCGCATACCAAAGAACTTCCACTCCGGCACCGGCCCTTCCAATACCCTTGCCGTATTCTTCTCTCCTTTTACACAAATCGCCGCGAACATACCCGGCTCATGGTATATCTCGGGGCGGTTGCGGATGCTCATATGTGAAACAGCGCCCGTTCCTTCCAGGCAAAACATGCCCGCTCCCAGTCCGCCCACCGGAAAAGCAATCCTGTGCAGGTATTCTTTTTCATAAATACCGTTAAAAGCCCTTGTGCCTTCATGCTTTTCAACAGGCTTTCTTTTCCCGGCACCGGCCGGGGACGGCGCTGCTTTTTCGCCCGCAGCAGGCGCCACCACGGCCCCGATACCGCCCAGGGTTATATTTCGGAGAAAGCGCCTTCTTTTACTGGAATGACCCATAAAAATGGTTTAATGGTGTTGAAATGAAACAGCGCTTGTTTGGGCCGACTTACTTACACCCCAGATCGCATACCAGGCTATGAAGGCATAGCAGAGCAGCGGTATAAAAAAGCCGGTAGCCATTTTAAAATGATCGGCGAAGAGGCCCATCACCGGCGGACAAAAAGCGCCACCCGCCACAGCCATCACCAGGAAAGAAGAACCTTTTTTGGTAAGGGTACCGAGGTCTGCAATACCGAGGGCGAAAATGGTCGGGAACATGATCGACATAAAAAAATACGTGCTGAACAATGCTATCACCGACAGCCAGCCGGCATCGGCAATAACCAATGCCACCAGGCAAATATTGATGATCGCATAAACGGCCAGCAGCCGGTGCGGTTTGAAAAACTTCATGAACCAGGAGCCGGTTAAGCGGCCCACCCAAAAAGCGCCCATACCGCCCACCGCGAGAATAACCGATGCCGCCTGCTCATCGTTTTTCGGCATAAACACCTCGCCAAACCAGCCGAGGTGCTGCATCATACCCGAAACAGGTTCGCGCAGGTTGGGGATGGCATCGATCACATAATTGATGAAAAAAGAATTGGTACCGGTTTGCGCCGCCACGTACAGGAACTGCGCAATTACTGCCACCATGAAAGCTGGGTGTTTGAGCAGGTTGCGCATCGGCGGGTCTTCTTCCGTTTCTATTCCTTTTTCCTCCTTGATCTCGGGCAGTTTGATCAGCATAAAAACAAAGGCAACGGCCACTACCACCGTACCAATACCCATATAAGGGCGTACCAGCGAATGGAATTTTTCCCCTTCGGCCGCTTCATCAGCGCCAAAGATCATAAGCCCGCCGATCAGCGGCCCCAGTATCCAGCCGAGGCCATTGAACGACTGCGAAATATTGATCCGCCGCGCCGCCTGGTCTTTCCCGCCCAATACCGTAGAATACGGATTAGCTGCGGTTTCCAGAAAGGCAAGCCCGCAGGCCAGTACAAAAAGGGCCAGCAAAAAGGGAATGAATTTTTCCAGCTTCGCCGCCGGGTAAAACAGGAATGCGCCGATGGCAAAAAGCGCCAGCCCGAAAATGATACCGCGCTGGTAGCCGTATTTTTTGATAAACAGCCCGGCGGGAATCGCCATGGCCAGGTAACCGATGTACAGCGAAAACTGTACAAAGCCGCTTTGCGCTTTCGACACCTGCAGCAGGTCCTGGAAATGCTTGTCGAGCACATCGAGAAAACCATGCGCAAAGCCCCACATTAAAAAGAGGCTGCAGATAAAAACAAAGGGCACCAGGTAACGGACCCCGTTTTCTCCCGTGAATAAAGAACCTTTTTTAGCAGGCATATCGTCAGGCATTCAATCGTTATTTATAAACAGGTCCGTACACATTGCAGGCGCGGAAATCGGCCCCTTCGGTGTCCATACCGAAGCTTTTCCAGGCCGACGGGCGGAAGATGCGCTCGTCTTCCACGTTGTGCATCGACACGGGTATGCGCAGCAACGACGCCAGCGTAATCAGCTGGTCGCCGATATGCCCGTAGCTGATGGCGCCGTGATTGGAGCCCCAGCCGGCCATCACACTGTACACATCGCGGAAAGCGCCCTGCCCTGTCAGCTTCGGCACAAACCAGGTAGTGGGCCAAATAGGATCCGTACGATCGTCGAGTATATTATGCACCTTATCGGGAAGGCCGATGGTTTCGCCTTCGGCGATCTGCAGCACCGGGCCCAGGCCTTTTACCAGGTTCAGGCGGCACATGGTAACGGGCATGCCGCCGCGCGAAACGAATTTGGAGCTGAAGCCGCCGCCGCGCATATAATCCACATTCGAGGGATAGAAACGGGTTGCTTCCAGGCAGTCGGACACTTCCTGCTCACTGACCTCCCAAAAGGGTTTCATCACCGGCTTGCCGCCGGCCGACTGGCAACCGGTTCCGTCAAGTGTAGCCGAACCTGAATTGATCAGGTGCAGGAAGCCGTTGGCGGCGGGCCCCTCAGGCTGCCAGCCGCTCACCCTTTTCACGGCATCGGGGCTCCAGTAGGTGCGCACATCGGCGAATATCTGCGCCGTATTGGTAAGCAGGTAACCCAGCAACATGCTGGCGCCGTTCATCGCATCGTTTTCGGTAGCCACCATTACCGGCGGCCGGATGCCGTTCCAATCGAACGACGAGTTCAGCATGGCTTCGGCAAAATCGCCATTGGGCTGAAAATCGGTCCACTGCCGCTGCCCCTGGAAGCCCGACACAATGGCGTTGTGACCCAGCGCTTCTTCGCCAAAACCTTTTTCTTTCAACTTGTCATTGCCGAACATCAGGTCGCGAATGATCATGGTCATCTTTGTTACAAAGGCCCATTGTGCGTCTTTCTGTTCGCGGCTGTATTGTTTTTCTTTCGGGTTGAAATCCTCCCCTTCCTTGCAATGCCTGCGCACCCAGTCGAGGGCTTTTTCAAATTCGGTTTCGTCGTATATTTTTTTCTCCACGCGCCGCAATATTTCCGACGAATCCACATACTCGGTACGCATGCCCAGGTACGACTGGAAGAAATCGTTGTTAACGATGGAACCGGCAATGCCCATGCTTACCGAGCCGATGGCGAGGTATGATTTACCCCGCATCATGGCCACAGCCAGTCCCGCACGGGCAAACGACAGCAGCTTTTCCTCCACATCGGCAGGAATGGCTGCATCACCCATGTCCTGCACTTCCCGGCCATAAATGCCGAAGGCGGGCAACCCGAACTGGTTGTGCGCGGCCAGCGTGGCAGCGAGGTAAACGGCGCCCGGCCTTTCCGTTCCGTTGAATCCCCAGATGGCTTTGGGCCACAGCGGGTTCATGTCCATGGTTTCACTGCCATAACACCAGCAGGGTGTTACCGACAACGAAACCCCTACATTTTCCCTTTCGAATTTAGCGGCACAATTACTGGCTTCTTTCACGCCGCCAATGCAGGTGTCGGCGATCACGACCTGCACCGGACTGCCGTCGGGATAGCGAAGGGTGTTCGTGTACAGCGTGGCAACGGCCCGGGCCATATTCATGGTGGTATCTTCGAGCGATTCACGAATGCCGCCGAGGCGACCGTCGATGATGGGTCGGATTCCTATGCGTGGAAACATATATTTAAGTTTATGGTTTGTCGTTTATGGTTTATGGTTGGGGATGGCGGAGAGTGATACGCCGAGCAGCTTTTGGGCGATGGCATTGAGCTGTTCGGTGCTGCCGGTAAAGTGATAGACATCGTGCCGGTGTTCGATCGACTGGCCGGGCGACAGCGCGGCGGCGGGTGAAACGGATTCTATTTCGTAAAAGGGGCCCATCTGCGATCCATCGGCCAGCGGGCCATCGTTGTAGGCATTCATGGCGTCGCCGCTGAATACCGGTTTTACCGTATTCCACTCCTGGTTCAGGTAACGACCCTTGTTATCAACGGTGAAATGGGCGATGGTCAGCACATTGGCCGCTGCATCGTAGCTCCCGGCAAAGGGCAATACCCTTTCGGGAACAATACCCAGCTTGCCGCGGCTTTTTCCGTCGGCCTTAAAAAACAGCGCACTATCGGTGATGGTTAACCGATCGGCTGCGATTTCACCAAAATAGTCGGTGGTGGCTATTTTTCCTTTTTTACCCGGCTTAAAGGGAACGATGATGGTCGTTGCCGGTGAAGGATTGAACATATCCAGTATCCAGATACAGGGCATACCGCTGGTTTCATTCCAGGCACCTTTGCCTGTATTGGTAAGCGTTTGCCAGGTTTGATAACCCACCAGCCGGATACTGTCGCCGATGCTGACGCCCAATTCTTTTTCGGCGGTGGCTCTGTCGGTAATGGATATGCGCCGGTTTACTTTCATATCCAGCTGCGCGCCGGTATAATTGGTGAGCTGAATGGTTTTTGAAAGCTCCACGGAAGCTGCCGACTGGCCGGTTTTTTCCCAGGTTTCGGTATCGATCGACGGATGGGTCTTCCAATGGGCGAATACCATGGAATCGCCTTTCCGGAAAAAGACGGAGTACTTACCCCCTTCGGGGCCCAGCCAGAAGCGATTCTCACCGCCATAGGCATTCATGTGCTGGTCAACGGGAGCATCGAAAGCCTTGTAGTTGATCCACCCGAAAGAGGCGCCGTCATCGCCCGCAGCCGCGCTGGTAAACACTTTCGCCTGGTATTTGGGCGATACCAGCACAGCCGCGTCGCCCGATTGCAACCGCACGAGGTCGCTGTCGTAACGACGCAAAAACTGTTCGTCGTAGCCCAGGCTGCCTTTTGCAAAGACCGGTTTCGTTTCCACTTGTTTTTCTTGTTTTGGTGCGTTGTTGCAGGAACCGGCCATCAAGGCCGCTATGGTAATTCCCAGCAGGCTGATTTGTTTCATTTGGCTTCTTTGAATGGATGGCCTTAATTGACTTCAAGCGCATCTTTTGACGGCAGTGGCGGGAAAGGATTGTGCGGCTCCTTCTGGTACCAGTACGCCACCGTGATGATGTCTGAATGCTGCGGCAGGTAACGGCCCCCGCTGCGCCAGCCGAGGTCCTGGATGGTCACTTTCAGGTCGCTGTCAAAGCGGATCGGGTCCATAATATGCCAGCGGTACATGCCGAAGCGCTGCTGCGAACCATAGAGACCGTCGGGACGGGTCACCTGGTGCAGGCCTCTATAGGCAGTGGAAAATTCCTGATAGCGATGCGTGCGCTGGTTTTCGAAATTATACGAGCCGCAGAAATAATCTTCCGTACCTGTTCCGACAATGGTGGCGTAATCTTTATCGCCGTCCATGAAGAATTTTATTTCTCCCTCACCCCACCAGCCGGTATTGGTGGTGCCCAGCCCCATATAAGTACCTACATACTGTCCTTTTCCCTTGATGCCGTCGATAATCGTATGTACGCTCTTGTCGTTGTTCACAGCGCTGGAGCGGCGATATTGGGCGTGGAAATAGGCCTCATCGTCGGGTACATCGGTCAGCGTATAATTTACCTGGTAGTATAAACGCATCGGTTCGGTATCGATGTTCTCCATGGTAATGCGGCATTTTTTGCGGAAGGGCATTTTCCAGTAGCAATTGAAAGCGCTGCCCGGGTTTACCGTTACAGGCAGGCTGTTCAAGGGTGCATACTGTCCCCAGGCCATGCCGAAGAAAGCCCCTACAGGCGCCTCCACCGAAGGTGTTTTTTCATCGTCCCAATAAAAACGGATGATGCTGTAATTCCAGTTACCGGTGGGCGTCATCCATATCTGCTGGATGGCGCCGGAGCCTTCTATCTCGGCAATCGTAAATGTTTCCTTGCCGTTGATGATGATAAAAGGGTTCACTTTCCAGCCCGTACCCAGGTCGCGGGCTTCATTGGCGGCATTCGCTACATTGCGTTTGCCCTTGTCTTTAACAGCGTCGGCCATACCGCCCTTGCCTTTGCCACCCGAAAAGTTCTCGGGACTGATCGATCTTGTTTTGGCATCTGACACACGCGACAGGTTACCGAGGTTCATATCGAGGCCATTGAATTTCTGCTGTGCGAAGGCGGTTCCGGCAAACAGCAAACAGGCAAATAAAAGAAGTCTTCTAAGCATAGAAATCGTTTTAGAATGTTTTTAATTAGCGCAAACGTTTAAGCAAACCTTTTAAAAAAAATTATTCACCACAGGAATGTTGCACCACCAGTTTTGCGTCGATCACCAGGTGGGCCGTATCCATTTTCTCTGTAGTGTTTTTGTCTTTTACCTCCAATTGCTGCATCAGGATGCGTACCGCTTCCTTGCCGATGCGATCGGTACTTTGGTTGATATAGGTTAAGGGGCAATAAAAGAAATCGAACGCTTCCGTTTCATCAAAACTGATGATGCCAAGGTCATCAGGCACTTTCAGTTTTCTTTTATTGATCTCTTTCAGTCCGTTTATGGCCAGTGAGTTGGTTGCAAAAAGAAAGGAGTCGGGCCGGTGGTCGGCCTGATCGAGCAGGCGTTGCATGATAGCAGCCACATCGCTGCCGATGTTTTCGTAACTCGACTCCATCAAACTGTTTTCATGTACCGGCAGCCCCAGTGATTCCAGCGCTTTCAGAAACCCCTGCTTGCGGTCTTCCATGTGCGGAAGCCTGGTTTTATAGGCCACCATGGCTATGCGGCGATACCCGCGGCCATGAAGGTGTTTCACTGCCTTGAAAGAAGCCTGGTAGTTATCAATACGAACGGTATTGGCATTAAGGTCGTTGAAGTACCGGTCGATCAGCACATAGGGAAAGCCCCGGTCAGAAAGCACCTGCAGCTGCGGTGCCGTGTTTTCGGCAGGGGCTATGATCAAACCGTCTACCTGCCTTTTGATCAGCGTATTGATGAGGGTTTGCGACTTCTCGGCATTTTCGTCAGAGCTGCCGAAGATCACCGTATAATTATTCAGGCTGGCTTCGTCTTCAATGGTACGGGCAATATTGCTGAAGAACGGGTTGGAGATATCGGCCACGATCAGTCCGATGGTTTTGGTTCGGCCGCTTCGCAGGCTGCGTGCAATCAGGTTCGGCTGGTAATTCAATTCACGCGCGGTGCTTCGAACCCGCTCGGCCATTTCCAATCCCACGCGCGCTTCTTTTTCCTTGTTGTTGAGCACATAGCTGACCAGCGCAGCCGATACCCCCAGCTTTTTGGCAATGTCTTTTATGGACACTTTTTTCTCCATTCTTCAAATGTATCAATTACATTTTTAGTTGTATTGAACTGTTTGCCCCAGCGAATAAATATTGCTGGAATAATTGGGATCGGGATTGATCAACTGCCCGTTGACCTTAACGGTGATGGTATAGGTTTTTTCAGGATTCGGCACAGCAGCCTCAAAGCTGGTGGGCGCATCAGGCAACATCACCGACGCAACGGTATTTGTTTTCAATCCGATGGTTTCTTTCACCTCTATCAATACATTCAGCGGTTGCTGAATTTCGGATGGAACCGTTTTGGGCATGCTCCAGCTCAGGGAAGCCATATTATCCGTTCCCTTGTTCAGCACCAGGTTTTCCACGCCAGGTAAAAAGAGGTCACGCTTAGGCCGGATGGTTTCTTTCGTGTTGCAGGCCGACAGCAGCAAAACGACCAGTAAAATGATAACACTGTTTTTCATCTTGGTTGATTTTTAGGTTAATAACCCGGATTCTGCACATACGAACCTTTTGACCAGTTCATTTGCGGTTGCGGTATGGGCAGGTACTCGTCGCGTCCCGGCAGGAAATGCCCCAGGTTGAACCAGTCGAACCTTGTTTTCTCCTTGTCGATATAGGCATTCATTACCGGCGCGAGCTTGCCCCAGCGAAGCAGGTCGAAGAAGCGGCGCCCTTCCATGGCCATTTCGAGCCGCGACTCCCACATGAGCGCCTCAAAGGCAAAATCTTTTGTCCAGGTACAGTTCACACCTGGCTGGTAAAGTGCCAGCTGGAAATTCATCCAGTTACTGCCGTCGGGTTTTTTCAGCCGTGCCGTGCTGTTGGCGGCGCGGGTGCGGATGCGGTTGATGATCGGCAGCGCTTCATCCTGCCGGTCGAGCTGGATGAGTATTTCGGCCTTCCACAACAGCACTTCGTCGTAACGGATCTCGCGGCGATTCATCGAATTATACGTATAAAATGGTTTGTAAATACAGTCGCAGTCGGGCGGCACCTGCTCTTTCAGCGAATTGAAGTAGCCATACTGGAAAGGCGCCCTCGATCCTGATTCGTCGAACAGGAGGTTGTTATCGTATTTCCACGGATAACCCGGAATGCCTACGGTATGCAGAATACGGGGATCAAAGGCATGCGTTTTAAAGAAAGCGACATAGGCATTGCCGTTCAGATCGGTATTGTTGAAGCCGTTAAAATCAGGCAGTCCGCCGTTATCGGTTTTAAAAGCGTTCACGAGGTTGTGCGATGCCTTGTGAAAATCGCAGCAGCCATACTTGCCGGCCCACCAGGGAGCATTCAGCTCATTGCCGCGATTGGTTTGCCCGTCAGACCAGTTCTGCGTACCATCACCAATGGAATGCTGGATTTCCCAAACCGATTCTTTGGTGATATTGTCATATTGCTCCAGGAAGTTATTGGCGAAATCGGGCTCAAGGTCAAACAGCACACCGTCTTTGGCCGTCAGCACTTCAATATGCTGCAGTGCGCGCTGCAGGGTTTCTTTGTTGATATTGGTCACCTGGTGCGCATCGTTCTGCTCGTAGGCGCGAAACAACAGTGCTTTGGCGGCAAACGCGTGCGCGGCATACAGGGTAGGACGGCCTTTTTCAGCCTGGGTTTCGGGCAATACAGCAGCGGCGGCTTCAAAGTCGGTAATTATTTTATCCCACAATTCGAGGTCATTGGCGGTTCCTTCCGGCCGGTTGGAAATGCCTTCCACGATCACCGCGTCGGTGGGCACACTGTCGTCGATCCACGGAACATACTTCCAGCGCAGCTTCATGCCGAAATAGATCCAGCCGCGCAAAAAGCGCATTTCGGCAATACGCTGGTCTTTCAGCGGGAAGTCGGTTGTATTGGATTGATTCAGCAGGGTGATGGCGGTATTGGTTCTTCCGATACCGCAATAACCGAGGTACCAGGGGCCATCGTTATTGCCGATATTGGGTGTAACAGCGGTAAATATTTCCATTTCGTACCAGGGCGTTTGGTCGTTGAGACCGCCGCCGCCTTTATAGGCATCATCAGAGCGTACGCTTTGGATCCAGGGATTGTGCGTGGTACCAAATCCCAGGCCGGGCATAAGAGAATACGCTGCAATAACAAAATTTTCGAGCTGGTCTTTCACCTGGGCTTCCGACAATACCGCTTTGGGCTCTACGCTGAGCATTTTACTGCAACCCGAACCAAGGGCAGCCAGTGCGAAGGCGATGGGTAAAATATAAGATCGTTTCATGACTAACAGACTTTAGAAGGTTAGGTTTACACCGAAATAGGCATTTACAGGAAGCGGATAGTTGAAGCCGGTTTCGGGATCGAGGCCGGTGAACTTGTCGTCTCCCCACGATTTGGTTAAGGTCATCAGGTTCTGACCGGAGATATACATGCGGAGCTGTTGTATGCCCAGGCGGCTGATCAGCTTAGGCGGCAGGGTATAACCAATATCTACGGTGCGGAGCTTGAGGTAAGAGCCGTTTTCGATATAGTACGACGACAATCTTTTTTCACCGTTGGCATCGCCCCTCGACAAGGCCGGGATGGTGGAGTTGGGGTTGTCGGGCGTCCATGCATCGAGTATGCGCGAAGGGTGGTTGCGGTCGTTCTGTACAGAGATGTTCCAGAAATCGCTCAGCTCTTTCCAGTTGTTGTATATCTGGTTGCCGAATACACCCTGGAAGAAAACGGTGATATCGAAGTTTTTGTAACGGGCTTCGAAATTCAGGCCGGCCGCCAGGCGGGGGTCCCAAACGCCGATCCAGGCCCTGTCGTACAATTCACTTACCGTACCGTCGCCATCCAGGTCGCGGTAACGGATGCGGCCGAGCCCCTTGCCGTTTTGCGCTGCGTAATCATCCACTTCCTTTTGCGTGCGGAACAAACCGTCTGCCACCAGGCCATAATAAGAGTGCAGGGGCCGGCCTTCGATATAATCCAGCAGGCCATTGCCGCCATAAGCATATTTTACGTTTTCAGGCACTTTACCTACCCTGTTTTTAAAGGCCGATAAATTGGTGGTAATGGTGTATGAAAAATCTTTTTTGCTTTCGCCCCAGCTGAGCAACAGCTCAAAACCTTTGTTGTTCATATCGGCGGCATTGACCCAGCGGTAGCCGCCTTCACCGAGGGCTGCTATATAGGGCGGTTCGAACAGCATGCCGAATGTTTTTTTGTTGAACCAGTCGAATGAACCACGCAGGCGGTTGGTCAGCAGGCTGAAGTCGACGCCCAGGTTGAGCTGTTCGGTGGTTTCCCATTTCAGGTCAGGGTTGCCCAGGCTCGCGCGGCGGTAGCCCGAGGGAATATTGGTGGAAGATCCGTCGATGGGATAAGAAGTGCCGCCCAGGTCGGTGGTATAAATATTCACCAGCTTGCCGGCGCTGAGCGGCGCCGAGTTACCGTTTTGTCCCCAGCTGGCCCGCAGCTTGAGATCGGATACAAAACCCACGTCTTTCATGAATTTTTCGTCGCTGATGCGCCAGCCGGCAGAAACAGCGGGGAAGGTTCCGTAGCGGTTATTGGCGCCGAATACCGAAGCGCCATCGCGCCGCATGGTAAGGCTCAGCAGGTATTTGGCATCAAAAGCATAGTTGATCTTGCCGAAATAGGAAAACAGGCGCACTTCGCTGCCGCCGCCGTTCAGTGTATAGGAAGTGCTTGACGTGGTGGCATTGAGGTAACCGTAGTCGCGGTTTTCCAGCAATACGTTTTGCCGGTAGCCTTTCAGGTCTTCGGTAATAAACGAATAAGATTCCACGCCGGCAACCGCATCCACTTTGTGCTGGCCGAGGTTCAGGTTATAGGTCAGCGTGTTGGTCCAGGTACGGCCCAGGTTCTGCCAGGTATTCTGCGTAACACCGTTTACATCGCTGCTTTTGCCGCCTGCCTCCGCCCATTTTTTCTGGATGATGCGTTCGTACCACATGCTGTAGTCCACACCGTATTGCGTGCGAAGCGCCAGGTTGTCGAGTATCTTGAGGTTGGCATAGGCCGAGCCCAGCACCTTCATGAAATTGGGTACATTGTCGGCATTCATACGCAGGTCGCGGATCGGGTTATTGTAGTCGTCCATGCCGAGCTTCATCGCCAC
>JASGFZ010000002.1:0-46317 GCA_047605345.1 Flavihumibacter sp.
GATCGCTGTTGCCGAAAAAGAATTTGCCTGGTGCGACAGAGAAATGCTGCGCGCCAGCCGCGAGATGGGATTCGGCGACGACTGGCACAAGGCCATGGAAAAGGTGAAGAATACCTATGTGCCCGAAGGAAAACAGCCGGAAATGATCCTGGACCTCTATAACCAGAGCATCGCGTTTATCAAGAAGAACGACATGATCACCATTCCGCCCCTCGCCGAAGAAACCTGGCGTATGCGCATGATGAGTCCCGAGGCGCAGCTCGTGAATCCCTTTTTCCTGGGTGGTGAAACGCTCATGATCTCTTATCCCACCAACACCATGCAGTACAGCGACAGGATGATGAGCATGCGTGGTAACAACCCCCATTTTTCAAGGGCTACCGTGCACCACGAACTTATCGCCGGCCACCACCTGCAGGAATTCATGTGCAACCGCCATCACGCCTACCGCGATTTTTATACTCCGTTCTGGGTCGAGGGTTGGGCCCTGTACTGGGAGATGATCTTGTGGGACAAGGGTTTTCCGCGTGGCCCCGAAGACCGCATTGGTATGTTGTTCTGGCGGATGCATCGCTGTGCGCGCATTATTTTTTCGCTTAACTACCACCTGGGCAACTGGAAGCCCCGGCAATGTATTGACTTCCTGGTAGATCGTGTAGGCCATGAACGCGCCAATGCAGAAGGGGAAGTGAGGCGCTCTTTTGTCGGCAACTATCCGCCGCTGTACCAGCTAGCGTATATGATGGGCGCTCTGCAGTTTAATGCCTTGAAACAGGAGCTGGTTGATTCGGGTAAGATGACATTAAAGCAGTTTAACGACGCCGTGATGAAAGAAAATGCCATGCCCGTGGAAATGATACGCTGCCTGCTCACCGGTAAGGCGCCCGAAGAAAAGTTCACAACCCAATGGAGGTTTTACCAGGGATTGAAATAAAAAGGAAACTGACTGGTTTAAAAAAGGCACAACTGCCGCGAACTTATCAGGTTCGCCCGAAAACCGCACCCCAGTTAATAAGTGTGTATTTTACATTAATATCTGCAAAGGCCCTTTAGAGAGGCCGGGATAATTTTATTCCCGGCCCGCTTCTGCTAATGCCATATGAATATAGTGGCTTTGGTGTTTTGTTATTCGGCCATTTGATCGCTCATTAATAAACATCTGCTTATGGGACGTACTGCTTATGAATGCAGGCGCAGAGGATGGAAATTCCCTCAACAAGGGACGCTGTTCATCCGGCTTGCTTTTCTTCTACTATTAACGGTTGCCATTTTGCTGCCGGGTGCAGCTTTGCATGCACAACAAAATGCAGAAGCCCGCACTATCGAGGGCATAGTAAAAAACCAACAGGGAGCACCCCTGGAGGGTGTTACTATTACAGAGAGCGGCCGGCAGAATGCGGTGGTTACCGATGCTGCAGGTCATTTCAGGATCACGGTTGCCGGTGAGCATGCTGTGCTGGTTTTTTCCAATGTGGGCTTCGCCTCGCAGGAAGTGGCCGTAAAAGGCCGCACAGACTTTACTATTGAACTGGAAACAACGGCTTCCAACCTGGATGATGTAGTGGTGGTTGGTTATGGCAAGCAGAAGAAAAAAGAAGTGACCAGCGCCATTGCCAGTGTAAAACGCGAAGATTTTACGCAGGGCTTTGCGCGCGATGCCGGTCAGCTGATCCAGGGCAAAGTGGCAGGTCTCGCCGTGGTGAGCACCAGCGGTGATCCCAATGCCACCACACAGATATCCCTGCGTGGTAATTCCACTATCATGGCTTCCACCGAACCGCTTGTGCTTATCGATGGTATTCCCGGTTACCTCAACACCGTGGCGCCTGAAGACATTGAATCGGTCGACGTACTGAAAGACGGATCCGCCGCTGCTATTTATGGCACCCGCGGTACAAACGGGGTGATCCTTATCACCACCCGCAAGAAAAAAGGGGGCACGAGCGCTTCGCTGCAATACGACGGCTATATGAGCGTGCAGACCATTGCGCGGAAAATGGATTTTCTGAATGCATCGGATGTGCGCAAACTGGCAGGTGAAGGATTTTACGACGGACTGAATTACGACAAGGGCACGTCTACCGATTGGCTGGACCTGATCACCCGTACACCCGTAAGCCAGAACCACAACCTTACTTTGCAAGGCGGCAACGCGCAGACCAATTATGTGGCGTCGGTCAACTACCGCGACTGGCAGGGGCTTTTTCTCCGTTCCGATAACCGCCAGGTGACAGGCAGGATCGATCTTAACCATTCCATGTTCGACAACAAGCTCCGGTTCAATTTTAACGTGGTGAACCGCAACCGGAAATATTTCGCAGGCCCGGATTATAATTATATCTATCGCCAGGCCATCATCCGCAATCCTACCGACAGCGTGTACGATTATACCGGTAATTATAAGGAAGATCCCAACGGTTATTTTTACGACAACCCGCTCCGGTCCATTAAAGAAACCGATGGAGAGTACCGCGTGTCTGAACTTCGTTTGAATGGTAACGTTATATTCTCGCCCATCAGGGACCTGAATATCAAATTGCTGGTTTCGGGCGTGAAGCGTAATGAGTTATCCGGTTATGCCGAAACCTTCAACCATAAATCGTCTGTCGTAAACAGCCGTACCGGTTATGCAGCACGCACTACCAGCCTGTACCAGGACAACCTCATGGAATTCACTACCGACTATTCCAGGTCGTTCGACCGCCACCGCTTCACGGTACTTGGCGGTTACAGCTACCAGGACGTTACCACCGAAGGATTTGGCGCCAGCAACTCCAATTTCCCAACCGATCTCTATTCCTATAACCGCCTTGAGGCCGGCGATGCCCTGTTATTGCAGAACAGCAACGCCTATGGCATGAACAGTTATAAATCCAATTCAAAGCTGATCGGTTTCTTCGGCAGGATCAACTATTCCTTTAGCGAGAAATACCTGGCCATGGTGAGCCTCCGTCACGAAGGTTCTTCCAAATTCGGTGAAAACTACAAGTGGGGTACTTTCCCCGCGGTATCGCTGGGATGGCGGCTTAACCGGGAAGGGTTCCTGGAAAACGTAGCCTGGATCAATGACCTGAAACTGCGTGCGGGTTACGGCGTTACCGGAACGGTGCCTACCGATCCCTACCAGTCGCTGGTATCACTGACCTACGACAATGGCAGCCGCTTCCTGAACAACGGGGTGTGGATACAGCCGATTTATCCTTCGCGTAACCCCAACCCCAACCTGCGTTGGGAGAAAAAGACCGAGTATAATATCGGTATCGATTACGGGTTCTTCAACAACCGCCTGAATGGTAGCATCGATTTCTACCAGCGCGATACGAAAGATATGCTCTACGATTTCCCGGTACCGGTGCCACCTAACCTGTATGGTTATACGCTGGCCAACGCAGGCAGTATGCGCAACCGCGGTCTGGAGCTGTTGGTGAACTATGATGTGATTCACAAAAAGAATGTCGATTTCAGGATCAACGCCACCTATTCCACCAATTCCAATAAGCTCCTGTCCATTTCATCGGGTGAATTCAAAACCGACCAGGACTTTTTCCTGACCGGCCATACGGGTGAGCCCATACAGGAAGCCACCCATATTGTTCAGGTGGGCCAGCCTATCGGAATGTTTTATGGATATAAATCGATTGATATTGATGATAACGGCGAATGGATTATCGAGGGCGCCGATGGTAAACCCAAAAAGATCACTGAAAACACCATTGCCGATAAGAAGATATTGGGCAACGGTATTCCCAAGCAAATAGCCAGCCTCAACCTGTACGGACGCTATAAAGCATTTGATCTTTCGGTGAACATGCGTGGCGCCTTTGGTTACCAGATACTCAATTTTCAGCGCATGTACTATGAGAACCCCAAGATCAAAAGCTACAACATGCTGCGCTCGGCTTTTGACAACGTGTACGGCAAAACAAGGCTCAACAGCGATCTGGCTTATGTTTCCTACTATGTTGAAAACGGCGACCACTGGAAAATCGACAACGTGACCCTGGGTTATAATATCAATGTCAGAGGTAACAAGGTCTTTAAAACAGCCAGGGTATATGCTTCTGCATTGAACCTGGCGGTACTCACCGGTTATAAAGGCATCGACCCTGAAGTGAACAGGATCGGTCTTTCGCCCGGCAACGACGAAAGAGATAAATTCCCCACTACCCGTACCTATACATTGGGTGTAACGCTTGGACTCTAACAAATACAAATGACTTTTATGAAAAAGCTGTATAAAAGAGGTTTGGGGATGTTGCTTATGGCTTCCCTGCTGCACCTTTCGGCCTGTACAAAACTGGATGAAAAAGTGTACGACCAGGTGTTGGAGACTTCGTATAAACCAACGGAAAAAGACATTCCCTCGATTATTGGACCTGCATATACCATTATGCGGCCCATGTTTGCCGACTGGCAGGGTAATTTCGATCTGCAGGAAGAACCGGGCGATGCCATTATTACGCCCACCCGCCCCAACGGATGGTATGACGGCGGCACTTACCTGCGTATGCACAACCACGACTGGGATGAAAAAGAATGGCAGCCGCAGAACCTGTGGAACAACTGCTATTCGGGTATCAACAGCGTAAACCGCATCATTTTCCAGGTAGAAACCGGTGCAGTGCCCATTGAATCGGGCAAGGAAGAGCTGATGGCTGAACTCAAAGTGCTGCGCGCGTTTTATTATTCGCTGCTGCTGGATAACCATGGTAATGTGCCGCTCGTAGTGGATTGGAGCAACACGGATCTGCCCGAGCAGAAGCCGCGTGCGGAAGTGTATGTTTTTGTAGAAAAAGAACTGACCGACAACCTGGATCTGCTCAGTGAAACACCCGACAAAACAAATTACGGCCGCTTCACCAAATGGGCTGCAAAAGCAGTGCTGGCAAGGCTTTACCTGAATGCAGAAGTATATACCGGCACGGCCCAGTGGGAGAAGTGTAAGCAGCAGTGCGACGACATCATCGCCAGCGGCAAGTACATCCTGGAGCCCAGCTATAAAAGCAATTTCATCACCAATAATGAAAACTCCAAAGAGCTTCTCCTGGCCGTTCCTTACGATGAAGTATTCGGACAGGGGAATATCATTCACATGAAAACCCTGGCCACCGCGCACCGCAACGTGTTGAATATGGCGGCCCAGCCCTGGGGTGGTAACTGCGCCGTGCCCCAGTTCATCAACACATACGACGAAGACGATGCCCGCCTGAAAGACACCTGGATCATGGGGCCGCAATACAGCGTCACAACCGGAGAACTCATCCTCACCTACACCAAAAATGTAGACGGTATGGCGCTGGCCGACTACTTTCAGGGATACCGCGTAGGCAAATATGAGATCAAGGTCGGCGCCCGCGGCAGCCTCAGCACCGATTACCCGTTGTTCCGTTATGCCGATGTACTGATGATGAAAGCGGAATGCGAATTGCGCACCGGGAATGCCGCTGCTGCCGCCACCCTGGTAACAGAGGTAAGGCAGCGCGCCTTCGCTTCCACCAACCCCGCCAAGGCAACCGTAACTGCTACCGACCTGCAGAAAGGCAGTGTGTACCAATACGGTATCTGGAAAGATGGGGCGGTTACCGAGTACCAGGGAGGCGACGATATTCCTTTCGGACGGTTTTTCGACGAGCTGGGATGGGAATTTGCCTGCGAGGGCCATCGCCGCAGCGATATGATCCGCTTTGGCGTATTTGCCCGGAAAAAATGGTTCAATCACCGGCCGAATGCCGACGGTAAGACCAAGTACCTGTTCCCCATTCCGCAGGATGAGTTGAACAAGAACTCCAAGCTGGTGCAGAACCCGGATTACCGTTGATGTTACGGAGGCGGTAAATCCAGTTAAAATCTGTCAATGATCTATTAATTGCCATACAGAACCCGGCTGCAGAAAGCGATACATTTGCTGAAACTCAATATTACCTTATGCCAAGTATTAACTGGAACGGGGTCTTCCCCGCACTGCTGACACCTTTCGACAAAAACGATAAAGTGGATTTCGCGATGTATAAAACCAACTTCGACGCGCAGGTAAGCGCCGGCGTGGACGGTGTGATCATCGGTGGATCGCTGGGAGAGGCGAGCACGCTGCTGAATGAAGAAAAGAAAGACCTCCTGATCTATTCGAAAGAAATTGCAGCGGAAAACTTTCCGGTGCTGGTGAATATTTCCGAGCAGACCACCAAAGAAGCGGTGGCCCTGGCACAGGAAGCAGAAGCCAATGGCGCCGACGGACTGATGCTGCTGCCGCCGATGCGATATAAATCGTCCGATGAAGAAACCGTTGCTTTCTTTCGTTCGGTAGCTACCAATTGCGGGCTCCCCATCCTGGTCTACAACAACCCGGTTGATTACAAGATTGAGGTTACGCTCGATATGTTTGCAGAGATGGCCGATTTGCCGACCGTACAGGCGGTGAAGGAATCGACCCGCAATACCATGAATGTAACGCGTATGCTCAACCGCTTTGGCGACCGGTTCAAAATACTGACCGGTGTTGATCCCCTTGCGCTGGAAAGCCTGGTATTGGGTGCGCATGGCTGGGTGGCGGGGCTGGTAGACGCCTTCCCCTGCGAAACCGTTGCCATCTTTAAGCTGGTGAAAGCCGGCCGCATTGCCGAAGCCGTGGCTATTTACCGCTGGTTCATGCCCCTGCTGGAACTCGATATCCATCCCAAGCTGGTGCAGTATATCAAGCTGGCGGCAGTAGCCACCGGTATCGGCACCGAGCATGTTCGTGCGCCGCGCCTGCCTCTTACCGGTAGTGAACGTGCTTATGTGCAGAAAGTGATTGACGACGCACTCGCTGTTCGCCCCGAATTACCTGATTACCTTCACCTGACACCCCTTGCGTATGCTTAGTGGTTTGAGTATTATAGGTTTGGAACGAGGTTCTGAACAGGAAGAAAAATTATATGCATTCAGCACCCTTCGGGGTGCTGAATTGCCTGGCGCCTTTTCAGTTGCCAGCACGGCTGAAATAGAGAAGGCCCTTGCCAAAGCAGGCCGTGCCTTTCCCGTATATGCGGCATTACCCGCCACCAAACGTGCCGCTTTTCTCGAAGCCATTGCCGAAGAGATCGTTGCATGGGACGATGTGCTGGTGGAGCGCGCCCACCTTGAGTCGGGCTTGACCATCGGCCGCCTGCAGGGAGAACGCGATCGTACGGTGGGACAATTAAAACTATTTGCTGCCGTGCTGCGCGAAGGCTCTTATGTGGAGGCGGTGATCGATCCGGCCCTGCCCGGCCGCAAACCCCTGCCCCGGGCCGACCTGCGTAAATGGCTGGTACCCCTGGGACCGGTAGCGGTATTTGCAGCCAGTAATTTTCCCCTGGCCTTTTCAACCGCCGGCGGCGATACCGCTGCGGCGCTGGCCAGCGGCTGCCCGGTAATCGTAAAAGCCCACCAGTCGCACCTGGGTACCAATGAAATCGTGGCGGTGGCGATTCAGACCGCAGCCCAGAAAACCGGTATGCCCGACGGCGTGTTTTCGTCGATCATCGGGGGCGGCGCTACCCTGGGGCAAACCCTTGCGGCGCACGAAGGCATTAAGGCGGTCGGTTTTACCGGCTCTTACCGCGCCGGTATGGCGATCTTCCGCAAGGCCAACCTCGACCGCAAAACACCTATTCCCGTTTATGCGGAAATGAGCAGCATCAACCCCGTGCTGCTGCTGCCCGGTAAAATAGCGGCAGACCCCGCGGCGCTGGCTGCACAAATGGCGGGATCTGTTACACTCGGCGTGGGACAGTTCTGTACCAATCCCGGGTTGCTCTTTGTGATTAAGGGTGCAGATACGGAAAACTTTGAAAAGGCATTGGCAGAAGCATTGGCGAAAACACCGGCCGCTACCATGCTGAACAAAACCATCTGCTCGGCTTATTATAGCGGAAAAGAAAAGCTGGCGTCGATGCAGGGCGTGGAAGTGGTGGTGGAGAACCCCGAAGCCGCTGCCGAATACAAAGGCAGTGCCGCGCTGATGAAAGTGAGCGCCGCTGATTTCAGGAGCAATGAAGCGTTCCAGGAGGAAGTGTTTGGTCCGTCGACCCTGCTGGTAAGCTGCGATTCACTGGAAGATATGGCCACCACGCTGGCCACTGTTCACGGGCAGCTAACCGGTTCTGTATTCGGCACCGACGCTGATTTTGCGCAGTTCCAGCCGGCTATCGGGGCACTGGCAAACCGGGTGGGCCGGCTGATCTACAATGCAGTGCCTACGGGTGTGGAAGTGTGTCATGCGATGGTGCACGGGGGCCCTTATCCCGCCACTACCGACGGCAGAACCACTTCGGTAGGTGCAGATGCCATCAAGCGTTTTCTGCGCCCGGTATGTTTGCAGGATGCGCCTGCTTCGCTGCTGCCCGATGCCTTAAAGAATGAAAACCCGCTTGGCATTATGCGCAAGCTGAATGGTGTATATACCCGTGATACTGTTCCTGGTTTATGAAAGCAGTAATTGTTGGCGGCGGTATTATCGGCCTTTGCAGCGCCTGGTATCTTCGCGAAGCCGGATGGGAAGTGGAGCTGGTAGACTGCTCCGACCTGCAGGACAGCTGTTCGTACGGCAACCTTGGTATGGTGGTGCCCAGTCATTTTGTGCCGCTGGCAACACCCGGTATTGTGGCGCAGGGCATCAGATGGATGTTCGATTCCAAAAGCCCGTTTTATGTAAAGCCTTCGCCCAGCTTGCGGCTGATCAGCTGGGGATTGAAGTTTATCAACAGCGCCCGGGCAGATAAGGTTGATTATGCAGCGCCTTTCCTGCGCGATATCAACCTGCTGAGCCGTTCGTTGTACGAAGGCTGGCAACGCGATGGGCTGTTCGATTTTTCATTCGAGCGGAAGGGCATCATGATGTATTTCAAAGAAGAGAAAACAGCCGAAGAAGAATACCATCTTGCTGAAAAGGCGCGGGCCATGGGCCTGGATGTGGCTTCGCTCAATCGCGAAGAAGCCCAGGCCGTTGAAACAGGCACCCGGCTCGATGTGCTGGGCGCGGTGCATTATCGTTGCGATGGTCATTTGTATCCCAATCAATTGATGCCTGCGCTGATCGACGCGCTTCGCCGCAAAGGTGTAGTATTCCGGTTAGGCCATGCCGTTAGTAAGGTGCACCGCAACGGACGAAAGCTGCTGTCGGTGGAAGCCGGTCAGGAAACCATACCCGGCGATCTCTTTGTTTTTGCAGCAGGTTCCTGGTTGCCGGAGTTGACGGCGAAAGCCGGCGTGCGCATCCCCCTGATGCCGGGTAAGGGTTATTCGTTTACACTCGAGAACCCGGTGGTGAAGCTGAACGTGCCCGCGATCCTTTGTGAAGCGCGGGTGGCGATCACCCCTATGGCCGGCCGGATGCGCTACGGCGGAACCATGGAACTGGCTACCTTGAATGAAACCGTCAATATGCAAAGGGTAAGGGGCATTGTTGAATCGGTGCCCAAATACTTCCCCGATAACCAACAGGCCATGCCGGCGCAGGAAGCGGTATGGTACGGTTTCCGGCCCTGTTCGCCCGATGGCCTGCCTTATATCGGCACCGCGAAAGGCACCGATAACCTGGTTATTGGCGGCGGACATGCCATGATGGGCCTGAGCCTGGGGCCTGCCACCGGGAAACTGGTGGCCGAGATCGCATCGGGCGAAAAACCCTCTGTTGCTGTGGAAGCCTTCCGGGCCGACCGGTATTGCTGAGCTTGTCCCGTTCCATTGAAGCCAACCGGAAATTGTACTATAATTCACTCGGGAAAGCGCAGCGTAGCAATGAGATCAGCGATTGGCTGGATTATTTTGTGCGCCTCTGCGTGGCTGCACAAACGGACGTGGAGCTGCAGATCGACTTCACCCTGAAAAAGACAAGGCTTTTTGACCGGTTCGGATCGCAGTTGAATGAACGCCAGCTGCTGGTTGTCAGGCGCATGTTCGAAGAAGGGCACCAGGGATTCCAGGGCGGTATGAATGCCCGGAAATACATCGGTATTGCCAAAACCTCGAAGGCGACGGCCACAGCACCGGCTATGCCTTGAATCTTTCGATGTTGGCACTGCCGGAGCCATTATAAACAACCGCTTTTGTTATTGCTGGTCGGTTGCCCAATAATCTACCACTACTGCTTTATCAAGGAGTCCGTCGAGTTTTTCAACAAAGGCCTTATGTGCGGGATGCGGCAGGTAGTCATTGCGGTCTTTTTCACTGGCGAAAGTGACGAAGAAGCAATGGGTAAGGCCTTCGTTCAGGCCCTCGGGACTGTTATTCGTTCCCCATTCGAAGCCTTTGATCGTTTTGATCTGGGCAGGAAGTTGCCTGAAAGCCGCTTCCACCGTTTTGATCTGTGCTTCGGTGGCGGTGGTTTTGAATTTAAACAACACCACGTGCCGGAGTTGTTTGCCCGATTGTGCGTGCATGGTCAGTGCAATGGTTAATAATAACAGCAGGAAGCAGCTCTTTTTCATATCAGTCAGTATTGGCGGCGGCATGATTTCTATTGCCCCCGATAAGGTAAAAAATAGGAATACCCAGCAGGGTGATGATCAGCCCCGGCCAGGTAAAGCCAGGTTTATAAATGATCAGCAAAATACAAAAGCTGAGGCCCATCAGGATGTAAATAACCGGCAGCACCGGGTACCCGAAAGCCTTGTAAGGGCGCGGTACCTCCGGCATTTTTTTACGCAGCCTGAAAATGCCTACAATAGTGAGCATATAAAATCCCACTACCACGAAAGAGATCATATCCAGCAGTTGCCCGTATTTGCCCGAAAGGCTCCAGGCGGCAGCAAATACGCATTGGAGCCAGAGCGACCACGAAGGCACATTGTTGTTGTTCAGCATACCGGCTTTTTTGAAAAAGAGCCCGTCTTTCGACATGGTATAATAGACCCTTGCACCTGCCAGGATCAGGCCGTTGTTGCAGCCGAAGGTGGAGATCATGATCAGGATGGCGATGGTATAGGTACCCGCATTACCGATGATGGAGTGGGCCGCCGATACCGCCACGCGGTCTTTTTCGGCGCCGGCAATTTCATTGAGCGGCAGTACGGCAGTGTACACAACGTTTGTTAATACGTACACTACGGTAACAATCAGGGTACCCAAAAACAGGCTCAAGCCGATGTTCTTTGCCGGGTTCCTGATTTCGCCGGCAATAAAAGTGACGTTGTTCCAGGAGTCGGAGCTGAAGATCGATCCTACCATCGCGGCGGCAATGGCGCCCATGGCGGCCACGGTGGTATAGTCGCCCAGCGTACCGTCGGCAGTGCGCGACTGCAGCTTCCAGGCATCGGTCCAGTTGGCCTGCCAGATATCGGGCTTGAAGGCGATGAGCCCGAATACGATCAGCCCGAACAGGCTGATCAGCTTGGTAAGCGTAAAGGTGGTTTGTATCGCTTTACCGCTTTCTATGCCGCGGGTATTGATATACGTTAGTATGACGATGATCAGTATGGATAACAGCTGGGCAGCGGATATCTGCATAAAGCCCAGGTCCATTAGTATATTGTCTTCACTAACTACGGGAAAAAGATAGGCGGTGAATTTGGCGAATGCCACCCCCACGGCAGCAATGGTAGCCGTTTGGATGACCGAGAAAAAACTCCAGCCATATAAAAACCCCATCAGCGGGTTATAGGCTTTTTTGAGATACACGTATTGGCCGCCCGCCCGTGGAAACATACCGCTCAACTCGCCATAAGACAATGCGGCGGTGATGGTCATGAAGCCGGTGATCAGCCATACGGCGATCAGCCAGCCGGCGCTGCCTACATTGCGGGTAATATCGGCGCTTACGATGAAGATGCCAGACCCGATCATCGATCCCGCAACGATCATGGTGGCGTCGAGCAGTTTAAGGGTCGGTTGAAAATGGTGTTGACTCATGCAGTGTTTTGTTGGTACCGGAAGATAGGTATTCCTGTTGAACCGGTTTAGCCCAATGATGGCAGCCGGTAACCGTTATGATACGAGGCTTTCAGCAACTGGTTGGCATCGGCGGCGTCGAACTGGCTGGTTGCGTTGTTCCAGGCCAGCTTTTTCCCGGTGCGGAAAGCGATATTGCCCAGCTGGCAGATCTGCGCGGTTTTACTGGCCTCCTGTATGGGCGTATGTATGTTTTCGGGTTTGTTGTTGCGGATGCAGTCGATAAAGTTCTGGTGGTGCAGCAGCAGCGAATCGCCCTGCACTTTCTGAAAAGGCAGTTCCTGCATTTTATTGCCTTCGGGTTTTACATACCAGCCTTCGCGGTTGAGCACCAGGGTGCCGTTGTTACCGATAAAGGCCGTACCGTGTGTGAGGCCGTAGGGCCCAGGTCGATGCCGGTTGCATGTTCCCACACAATGTTGAAGGCATCGTATTCAAATATCGCTGCGAGGGTATCAGGCGTTTCGGAGGCATCATCGGGATAAGCCATTTTTCCGCCCGAGGCCATTACTGTTTTGGGGAAACCGGCTTTCATGCCCAGGAAAGCATAGTCCATCATGTGCACACCCCAGTCGGTCATGAGTCCGCCGGCATAATCCCAGAACCACCTGAAATTAAAATGAAAGCGATTGCCATTGAAAGGGCGGAGTGTGGCAGGCCCCAGCCAGGTTTTATAATCAACGCCGGCGGGCGGGGTGCTGTCGGCCAGCACCGGAACGGGTTTCATCCATCCCTGGTAGGCCCATGATTTCACCATGCGGATATTGCCGAGCTGGCCGCTTTGAACGAAGTTGACCGCGTCGCGGAAATGCGGGGCACTGCGCTGCCACTGGCCAACCTGCACAAAGCTGTTGTACCGTTTTTGGGCGGCTTCCATCAGGCGGCATTCCTCTGCCGAATTACCGCAGGGCTTTTCCACATACACGAATTTGCCGGCGGCGCAGGCATCGGCCATCATCAGGCAATGCCAGTGATCGGGCGTGCCGATGATTACGAGGTGCACATCTTTGTTCTCAAGCAGCTTACGGTAATCGCTGTAGGTTTTAACTGGTGTTTTGAGCTCGGCAGCGCGTTTGGCCAGCACGTTTGCGTCTACATCGCAGAGCGCAATACATTGCACATTTGGTACTTTTAGCAGGGCGGTCAGATTACTCCAGCCCATGCCGTTTATGCCGATCACCCCCACGTTTATTTTGTCGAGGGCCGAATGGCCTAACGGGTTGTAGGCCAGGAGGCCGGTGCCAAAAGCGGGCAATAAGGCTGATCCAAGCAGGAGAGATCCCGATTGAACAGGAAGCGGCGGCGGAGGCGGGCATAGCATCGTTTTTAGGAAACAGAAAGGTAGGGAAATTATTGACAAAAAACAGGCAACAAGTAATAAATGTATTTTGTACATTTAATCTATGAAGAATGTAACATTGCTGGCCGCTGCCACTTTTCTGCTGGCAGGAACAGGCGCCGAGGCGCAGACCATGAAAGCGGATTATCCCATCCAGCCGGTACCTTTCACCCAGGTACATTTTCATGATGAATTCTGGGCACCAAAGATGGAGGTCAACCGAACGGTTACCATTCCCTATGTATTGCAGAAATGCCGGGAAGAGGGCCGGGTAGATAATTTTTTAAAGGCGGCGGGCAAAATGCCGGCCGACAAATACACGGAATATCCCTTTGATGATACAGATATCTACAAACTGATCGAAGGGGCTTCGTATTCACTGCAGGTGAAACCCGACAAAGCGCTGGAAGCATCGGTTGATACCCTGATCGCGATCATCGGCGCCGCGCAAGAGCCCGACGGCTATTTATATACGTTCCGTACCATGAAGCCCGCCAAACTGCACGACTGGATCGGTGAGAAGCGCTGGGAGAAAGACCCCGAACTGAGCCATGAACTGTATAACAGCGGCCACTTGTTTGAAGCGGCAGCGGCGCATTACCTCGCCACCGGCAAGAAGAGCTTCTTGAATATTGCGATCAAAAATGCCGATCTGCTGGTGAAAGATTTTGCAGGCGGCAAGCTGCCTTATTTCCCTGGCCACCAGGTGGTGGAAATGGGCCTGGCAAAAATGTACCGGGTTACGGGAAAGAAAGCCTATCTCGACCTGGCAAAATATTTTCTTGATATCAGGGGCGACGGACGGGTGAAAGGTTCCGAATACAGCCAAAGCCAGGTGCCGGTGCTGCAGCAGCATACCGCTGTAGGGCATGCCGTGCGCGCGGCCTATATGTACACCGGCATGGCCGACGTGGCGGCGCTGACCGGTAACGACGGGTACATACATACCATTAATGATATCTGGGATGATGTAGTGAATCATAAAATTTACCTGACGGGTGGTATCGGCGCACGGGTAATGGCGAAGCTTTCGGAGCGGCGTATGAGCTGCCGAATATGAGCGCGTATGCAGAAACCTGCGCATCGATCGCGAACGTGTACTGGAACAGCCGTATGTTTTACCTGAATCGGCGATGCGCAGTATTTCGATGTGCTGGAACGCATCTTGTATAACGGGTTGCTATCGGCGTTTCGCTGAGCGGTGATCGTTTTTTATCCCAACCCACTCGCATCGATGGGCAGCACCAGCGCGCGCCTGGTTGGCTGTGCCTGCTGCATTTCGAATATGACAAGGTTTATGCCTTCTATTCCCGGCTATGTATATGCACAGCAGCAGAACAAAATATATGTGAATCTTTATGTGGCCAATACCGCCACTATCCAGTTGCCGGCAACCAAAGTGGTACTGGACCAGGAAACCGGTTATCCCTGGAAAGGGGATGTAAAGCTGACCGTGAATCCTGAAAAAAATGCTGCTTTCGCTTTGCACCTGCGTATTCCCGGCTGGGCGAAGGGCAAGGCTGCACCGGGCTCTTTGTATTCTTTCCTCGAAGACAAGCTGCCGGCCGTTAGTGTACTGCTGAACGGGAAGCCCGTGCCGGTGAAAACAGAAAAAGGATTTGTGGTGCTGAACCGCAGCTGGAAAAAAGGCGATGTGGTGAGCCTGACTTTCCCGATGGAAATTCAGAAAATCATTGCCAATAATTCGGTTAAGGATGACCGTCAGCGTTTCGCATTGCAACGTGGTCCGCTGGTGTATTGCCTGGAAGGCCCCGATAACCACGACAGCGCCGTGCAGAATATTGTGGTGAAGAAAGACGCAGTGTTTACGGCCAAATTTGAGCCGGGTTTGCTGAATGGCGTGGAAGTGCTGCAGGCAAAGGGCAACTCCAGCAAAAAACAGGTTAACAGCAATGCCTTGCTGCATACGGAACAGGAAGTGACTGCCATACCGTATTATGCCTGGAACAACCGCGGCCCCGCCGAAATGGAGGTATGGATCGCGTACAACGATTCGGTGGCGCGCCCCAAACCTGCACCAACGATTGCATCAAAGGCAACCGTAAGTTCGTCGCAAACGAACAAGCGGATGTTGCGCGGGCTGAACGACCAGTATGAGCCGGCCGATGCGCAGGATCACAACAGCGTGTACCTGCATTGGTGGCCGAATAAAGGCACTGTTGAATGGGTGCAGTATGATTTTGACCAGGCGTATGAAGTGAGCGGTTCCAAGGTGTACTGGTTTGACGACGGGCCCTTTGGCGGCTGCCGTATTCCTGCATCATGGAAGATCTATTATAAGAGCGGTAACGACTGGGTACCGGTGGAGGCAACAACGGCCTATCCGGTGACCAAGAATAAATTTGACGAAGTGCGGTTTAAACCGGTAACCACAACCGCCCTGAAGCTGGAAGTGCAACTGCCGGCAGATAATTCTGCCGGCCTGCACGAATGGATTGTGGAATGATCAGGAAGCTACTTCCAGGGTATGGTGGTAGTAGGTTTCCACATACTCACTGGGCGATTTTCCTACGATCGATTTGAAAACGCGGTTGAAATTGGTGATGCTGTTGAAGCCGCAGGTATAGGCGATGGTGCTTATGCTTTCGAAAGCGCCGTCCGTCAGTTTTTTACAGGCTTCGTTGATACGCACTTCGTTGAGAAACGATACGAAAGTATGCCGCGTTCTTTTCTTGAAGTAGCGGCAAAATGCCTGCGGTGTCATATGCGCCTGTTTGGCTACATCTTCAAGGGTAATCTGCTGGGCATAATTCATCATGATGAAATGATAGATGTTGCCCAGGCGAATGCCTTCGTGCTCACTGACGGTCGACATATCTGAAAGGCTCGACAGCTCTCTCAGGTCTGTTATATTGCTGAAGCGCCGCATCAGCTCGATAAAACTCATGATCTGCTCAATGCCGTTTTCATTCGCCACTGTTTCCATCAGGCGACTGATAGCCGGTACCTGTTCTTCGGGAATGGCAAACCCGTTCCGATGTTTTTGTAAAAAGGATTTAATGGTTTTGAATTCAGCCAGGTCAAACAGGTGCTGCAACTTGCCGTTGGGGTTAAAGAAAATGGTCATTGCTGCAACCGACCTCGACATGCCGTCTGAAAAATAAGAGGGATCGCTTTTGAAAACATGGGGTTGGTTGGCGCCGATGCAATAGATCTCATTAGACCGGAAAGGATGCATATTGTTATCGACAACCAGGGTGCCCTCCCCTTTCTGAATCCAGGTGAGTTGCATTTCATCATGACGATGCAGGTGTGGATAAAAATAAGGCAGATTTTCCCGCTGGATGATAATGTTCTTTTCGCCCGGAACCGGAATGGTGAATTGAAGCACTTTCATACACTGTGTTTGTAGTTAGTTGTTGAGTGAATGAAATTTACCGAAAAATACGATATGGGCCGCCCAATGGGTTAAAATGCTGCTTGTGTAGGGTAAAAAACGGGCTGTTTTGGGTTAAAATCGCGTCATGGAGGAAATAGGCTAATTTTAGAGCATGCGTATAGGCGGTCTTTTAAAACGGATCTGTCAGGTGGCCGGCAGGTACCAGGAGGCAATTTTCTGGACCCTGGGTTTAGCCGTTATCTACTTTCTGGTAAACCCTGCCTCTGCCCAACCGCGCCTTTGCTTTTTTCATTGGCTGGGCTGGAAGGACTGCTGGGGATGCGGGTTGGCGCGCAGCATGCATGAAGCCCTGCACGGCAGGTTTTCTTCATCGTGGCAATACCATAAGCTCGGCTTACCGGCTATCTTGTTTTTGGCTCACAGAATACTATCTTTAATTCTACGCCAAAAACCAGCGCATGAACAATTACCTGACGTCTCTGCCCGATCTTCAGCCTGAAGAAATGGCCGGCATAAAGGAGCTGACCACCAGGATGACTGATAGCCAGCAACAGCAGTTTTTCATGATCTATGCTGGCAAGAGAAAACAACCGCAGGAAATCCTGCTCATGACCTGTCTGGGGTTTGTGGTAGTGGGGGGTATTCAACGTTTCGCACTGGGACAAATAGGTATGGGAATACTCTATTTATTCACCTGCGGCCTTTGCCTGATCGGAACCATTTACGACCTGGTGAATTATAAAAAGCTGACCACCGATTATAACCTGGAGCAGATGTATGAATCGGCCCGGATGATTGGCCGGTGATCTCAGTGCTGCTCCGGCACCTTCAGCCTTTGTGCCAGGAAAGCAGCGATCTCTTTTTCAACACCACCGGCATCATTGGATTTATAAGGAGAACCGATCACGTGATCACCGGTAAGCGGCATCGGTTTTTCCATTTTCAACGAGTCGGGTGTACCCAGCAGGTTAAACATCTTTCGCATGGCCGACACGCGAACAACCGGGTCCTGGTGCTTTTCATCCTTGTAATAGTATAACATCAGCACCGGCTGTTGTACGCGGGCAAAGAGCGCCGGCAGCATAGTTGTTTCCAGCATTTCTTCCAGGGCCACAGCAGCTTCCAGGCGATACGGGCTGCTCCAATACTGTTTGTATGTTTCGCGCTCGTCGGCCGCACGGTTGAACTTTCCGCCCTTCACCAGCTCGGCAAGCTGAAGGCCCCAGGGGTTGTTCAGCAACCAGGCGGCCGGGTCGTTGATCTCTATATTCGGGCTCAGCAGGATAAGCGCATATACCTTGTCAGGAAAAGTTGCGGCCAGTTGCAGGGCTTGTGTGCCGCCGGTACTGGTGCCCATCAGAATTACCTTATGCCCGATCCTGCTGCCGATCATCAGCGCTTCTTTCGCCGACTCCCAATAGTTATCGCAGGTAAGGTTGGCAAGTGCATCGCTGGTATCGATGCCGTGTTCGGCGAGCCTGGACAAGTAAAGGTTGGCGCCGAATTTTTTAGCGATAGCCGTATGCGTGGGCGCCCCTTCAAACTGCGAAGCGGTAAAGCCATGCAGGTACACGATAGCATATTCGGTTGGGCGTTGCAGTGAGTCCTGCCATACAATGCGCGCTTCATTGTCGGGCTTTAGCTTATGACCGGCGTCGAGCGCTTTTACATATTGCGTCAGGGCTCCGGCATCAGCAGGCGGTGCCGGCAGTGCGGTTGAATAAACAGGTTTGCCGGGATGCGGTCCCAGTAAATACGCCGCTACCAAGAGCAGCAGCATGATCCAGCCCCATTTGTATCGCATGGACAGTTTATTTTAGCGGGCGCCTCTCAAAGACAAATATCCACTACCAGCTTTTCTTTCCGGCTTTTCTCGGCGGCAAAGCCCATCAGGTGGCTTTCGATCGACGCATCGATGGTTGAAGTTAACAGTCCGGGGTCATTTTTCGAAACCGCCTGCACAAAATCTGCCATCAGCCGCCAGTCGCCCCCGCCGTGCTTATCGGTTTTTTCCATCCAGTATTCCTGCCTGCCGGTTCTGTAATGGGTAATCGTGAACTCGGTCATATCACCCACGATGTCGCCGTGGCTGCCCATGATGCGGGTTCGGCGGCCTTCATAAGAAGTAAAGGCTTCCATCGAAAAGCTGGCGGTGACCCCTCCGTCGAACAGCAGGTTGCTCACATAATGATCGGGCTGGTCATTGTCCATCCGGTACACGCAACGGCCGTAATCGGTTACCTTCAGCTGGTCGAGAATAAAAGCCGGCTGCGCCGCCTTCTCGGTGGGCAGATCAAATACATAATTCCTTTTGCGGTCGCGGTAATAGATCTGGATAGCCGAATACGGACAGGTTTTTTCCACTGCACAGCCATCGGTGCAGCGGTCGGTACTGCCGGCAGGTGCATTCTCGAATTTGAACCAGCCCAGCTCACCGAAAGCATGCACCGATTTGCAGGGTTTGCCGATCAGCCAGCGGAGGATATCGAGGTCGTGGCTCGATTTGGCGAGAATGATCGGTGTGGTCAGCACGCTGTTGTGCCAGTTGCCGCGCACATACGAATGGCTCATGTGAACATATTCAATCGGCTCGAAGTGCTGTATGCTCAACACCCGGCCGATAACTTCTTTCGAAATCAGCTCTTTCAGCTTTCGGAAATAAGGTGCATACCGCAGCACGTGGCATACGGCGAGGATGCGGTTTGACCGCCGGCTGCGGGCAAGGATGTCGCGGCATTCGGTCTCGCTGGGGCTGATCGGTTTTTCCAGCAGGATATGATAACCCGCATCCATAGCCGCTATGCAGGGCGCATAATGCAAATGATCGGGGTTTGAAATGATGACGGCATCGGCAAAACGCGGCCTTTTAAAAATATCCTGCCAGTTGGTGAAACGGTTTTCGGCAGGGATCCGGTGGTTGGCCGCGAAACGTTCATTGCGCACCGGATTCGGTTCGGCAATGCCAACCATTTTCACCTGGTCGGGAAAATGAAGGGCGAAGTTGCCATAGATATTTCCCCGCTTGCCTCCGCCGATTACGATGGCAGTGATGGGCCGGTCGACCGGCCGGAGGTTGTCGGGGTATAATATGGGGTCGGCCTCTTCGTTTTCTACCTCATAGTGCGATAACTCTTCGTTTGGTACGTCCCGGTTACTCCATCTTTTTTCCATAATTCAATTTACTGAATGATCGTTTTGTGATCTTCGTATTAATTTCACAAAAACCCACCAACATGCAGGCTCTTAAATCGGAGCGATTTCTCGCTCTGGATGTTTTTCGCGGCATGACCGTTTGTTTCATGATCATTGTGAATACACCCGGTTACAATGCGCCCACCTTTTCGCCCCTGCTGCATGCCATCTGGCATGGATTCACCCCCACCGATCTCGTATTCCCTTCCTTTCTTTTTGCCGTTGGCAATGCAATGGCCTTCGTGATGCCCAAGTGGGAAGGGATGGCAGCAGGACAGGTACTAACGAAAATCCTTAAACGAAGTTTCCTGATCTTTCTGCTCGGCTATCTGATGTACTGGTTCCCGTTTTTCAAACATACGGCAGACGGGTGGAACATGGCCCCCGTTGGCGAAACGCGTGTATTTGGCGTATTGCAAAGAATAGGCCTCTGTTATGGCATCGCCGCCTGCATGATCTGGTTCCTGAAACCCAGGGCGAGCGCCTGGCTGGCGGCGGCGTTTCTGTTTATCTACTGGGGATTATTGTACCTGCTGGGTGATGCCGGCGATCCGCTGAGCCTGCAGGGGAATGCGGTGCTGCGCGTTGACCTCTGGCTGCTGGGCGAAGCCCATCTCTACCATGGCGAAGGTCTTGCTTTTGATCCTGAAGGGCTGCTGAGCACGCTGCCGGCCGTTGCCAATGTGATTGGCGGTTACCTGGCGGGCAACTGGATCAGAAAAAACGGCTCCAACTGGGAAACCATCGCCAAAATGCTGCTGGCCGGCTGTGCCCTCGCCGCCCTGGCCTGGAGCTGGGATCATTTCCTGCCGGTGAATAAGAAGCTGTGGACCAGCTCTTTTGTGCTGCTCACCGTGGGGCTCGACTGCATCATACTGGCTGCGGTTATCTATATCATCGACTTCCGCAAGCTGACCGGCTGGACCCGCTTTTTCACCATTTTCGGCAAAAACACCCTCTTCATTTACCTGCTTTCGGAAGTGCTGGTGACTTTGCTCTACGTTTTCAGGAATAAGGCGGGCGATTCCTGGTTTAAAGTCATATATAATAGTATTTTTGAATGGTTGCCGCCTTATTATGCCTCCTTCGCCTTTGCCCTGAGTTTCATGCTGGTATGCTGGCTGGTAGGCTGGTGGCTCAACAAAAAGAAGATTTATATACGGGTATAACCCTTTCTTAACCCAAGATCGCTTGCCAGGCTGGTAAAATGGGCGTACCTTTGCGCGCCGGTTCTAAAACCGCTTTCAAAACGATCTATGGACATCAGAAATATAGCCATCATTGCGCACGTTGACCACGGGAAGACTACCCTCGTTGACCGCATCCTGCACACCACCAAGGTTTTCCGCGAAAACCAGGAAACCGGTGATTTGATCATGGATAACAACGATCTCGAAAGGGAAAGGGGTATTACCATCTTCAGTAAGAACGCAGCCGTTACGTTTAATGGCGTGAAAATCAACGTGATAGACACCCCTGGCCACGCCGATTTCGGCGGAGAGGTAGAGCGGGTTCTGAAAATGGCCGATGGCGTTATCCTGCTGGTGGATGCCTTCGAAGGCCCGATGCCGCAAACCCGTTTCGTGCTGCAGAAAGCCCTGCAACTGAACCTGAAGCCCATCGTAGTAATCAATAAAGTAGACAAGCCCAATTGCCGCCCCGACGAAGTACACGATGCGGTATTTGAATTGTTCTTCAACCTCGATGCCACCGAAGAGCAGCTCAACTTCCCCACGTTCTACGGAAGCGGAAAGAACGGCTGGTTCAACGACAGCCTCACACCGTCGGAAGACATTACGCCGCTGATGGAAGGTATCCTTAAATATGTTCCCGAGCCCAAAGTGACCGAAGGCCCTCTTCAGATGCAGATCACTTCGCTCGATTATTCTTCCTTCCTCGGCCGGATCGCCATCGGTAAAGTAACGCGTGGATCGATTAAGGAAAACCAGCCCATTGCCCTGATGCAGGCCGATGGTACGGTGAAAAAGCAGCGTGTGAAAGAGCTTTATGTGTTTGAAGGCATGGGCAAGAAACGCGTGGCTGAAGTGGAGGCCGGTGACCTCTGCGCCGTGGTGGGACTGGAAGGTTTCGGTATCGGCGATACCATTTCTGACCAGGAGAATATGGAAGCACTTCCTGTGATCAGCGTGGATGAGCCTACCATGAACATGCTGTTCAGCATCAATAATTCTCCCTTCTTTGGCAAGGACGGCAAATTTGTGACATCGCGTCACCTGCGCGACCGCCTCATGAAGGAAACCGAAAAGAACCTGGCGCTTCGGGTGTACGATACCGATAGTGGCGACAGCTTCCAGGTATATGGACGCGGTATTTTGCACCTGGGGGTATTGATCGAGACCATGCGCCGCGAAGGATACGAGCTGACCGTAGGCCAGCCGCAGGTGATCGTGAAAACCATCGACGGTAAAAAATGCGAACCGTATGAGAACCTGGTAGTGGATGTACCGCAGGAGTTCGCGTCAAAAGTGATCGACCTGGTGACCCGCCGCAAGGGTGAAATGATGGTGATGGAAACAAAGGGCGAAATGCAGCACCTGGAATTTGAGATCCCTTCCCGCGGGCTGATCGGGCTTCGTACACAAATGCTGACGGCTACTACCGGTGAAGCCGTGATGGCGCATCGCTTTACAGAGTACAAACCCTGGAAAGGCGCTATTCCCGGAAGGAACAATGGGGTGCTGATTTCCAAAAACACAGAGAAAACAACGGGTTATTCGATCGATAAACTGCAGGACCGCGGAACCTTTTTTGTGGATCCTGGTGAAGATATCTACGCCGGGCAGATCGTAGCGGAAAACATCAAACCCGGTGACCTGGTGGTAAACGTAACGGAAGGCAAGAAGCTGACCAACCACCGCGCCAGCGGCAGCGATGATGCTACACGCATCGCCCCGAAAACACTGATGACCCTGGAAGAATGTATGGAATACATTCAGCACGACGAGTGTATCGAGGTTACGCCCAATTTCATCCGCATGCGTAAGATATACCTTGATGAAAATGAGCGCAGCCGCTTCCAGAAAATGCTGAAGTCGGAAGAGGTGGGATAAGAAGTACAAATAACAGGCATTATGCCTGCCTGAATGATACCGAACCCGGTTGTCGATAAGACAATCGGGTTTTTTTACGGTTTTTTAGTAAGCTTCCGGTACAGATATTTGACGGTTAGCATTTACATTTTCAAAGATTGATTATACCGTTTAAATGAATTGTTATGGCGAAGCGGGAACTGCAACTATTGGTAATGGAGCAAAAGATATTGAACCGGATTTATATGGTTCGGGGTGAAAAAGTAATGCTCGATAAAGACCTGGCTGAGCTGTATGGTGTGGAGACCCGGGTACTTAAACAAGCGGTTAAAAGGAACAAGGATCGGTTCCCTAAAGACTTTATGTTTGCTATGACGTTGAAAGAAATTGAAGGTATGGTATCACAAAATGTGATACCATCTAAAAGCCATTTTGGCGGGGCAAAACCATTCTGTTTTACTGAGCAGGGAGTAACAATGTTGTCTTGCATTTTGAATAGCAAAACAGCGATAGAAGTAAATATTCGCATCATTCGTGTATTCATAAAAATGAGAGAATATGCACTGACCCATAATGAGATTCTGCTACAACTTGCAAAAATGGAAAAGGAAGTTAAAGGTAACAGCAAAGACATTGAAAATATATTTGCTGTGTTAAAGGAGTTGATAGCGAAAACTGCAAACCCGTTGACCCGTAATAAGATCGGATTTAAGCAGTATGATTAGCGGCTGCCGCCGCCGCCCTCTTTACGAGTGTATAACTATTTCATTTTCACAATGAAATCTGCGGCTAAAACAAAGTCGTAGAAAGCAAAATTTAATTGATAAATTTATGAAGTATTATGGACGAGAAAGAAAAAGCTAAATGGCTCGAAGAGGCCCGGGCGCTTGCAAAAAAAGCAAAGCAAATACCCAAGTCAGAGCAACGGGAGTTGACTGTACTTTCGGGTGAAACCTCGTCGTTGGGAAAAGTGATCAATACGCAAGAGAAAGCAGATATTTTTATGAAACTGCTGCGTTCGTTTTGATGGGTTCCGCTTATTAAGAGTCTTACAGCCTTACTGCAACTTCAGCGCCGGCATTACCTGGTGCGCCGGTTTGAATTTCCTCCCCAATAGTTCTGCAATGGTAGCGGCAATCTGTCCCTGGTAGCTGGTTTCTTTTTCCGTCAGTTCACCGTGCGCTTTGATACCTGCTCCGATTCCAGCCATCCATATTTCGTTGGCATGCGGTATTTTATCGCCGTGGTGTTTCCAGCCGCCGTCTGCTGCCAGTCCGCGGCCATGGTCGGTGGTGATCAGCAGGGCTGTTTTCCCCTTGTAAAAAGGGTCGCTTTGTACCAGTTCCCATATCTCTTTGATCCACTGGTCGGAATGGTAAACAGCGTCGAGGTATAAATCGTATTGGCCGCCGTGCGCAAACTCATCGGTGTCGCCCAGGCTCAAAAAGAAAAGCCGCGGATGATGTTGTTTCAGGTAATACATCGCTATGCCCGCTGTAGCCGCATCCGGTCTTTCGCCGCCGTGAAAAAGATCAGGCATGTATTGCTGCCATTTATTCAGTTCTTTTTCCTTGGCGTTGATACCCGGTAATTCGCGGAAGCCGTCGTTCACATAAATGCCCGACCGTTTTTCATTGAAGATATAACTGAACAGGTCCCACGAACCTATTACGGCTGTTTTGCCTTTGAAGGCCGCCTCTTTGTTCAGGTATTCAAAAACCGTTTCATTCCGGTTGTAGATCTTGTCGTTGGAGTTTACCGAGGTGTCGGGGAAACCGGTAAAGGTTTCATTGTAACCGGGATAGGAAAACCACCAGGGGTTGGCATTGTTGACCTCGTTGCCCAGGTCGCGGTTGCCGGATATAAAGCCGTGCGATGCCAGGGTGGACCAAAAGAAGGGCATCAGTTTATTTCTCCTTTCTTTTTCGGTGGCAGCCAGAAATGCTTCTGTGCATATTCGCGGTTATAGGTGGCCGTTGTATCGAAACAGAGCAGGCAGTCGGCTCCGTGAAAGATCTCCTGCCAGCGCAGGCCGTCCATCATCACCACGATTACATGTTCTGCCTGCTGGGCGCGTGCAAAACACCCCGTAAGGAACAGAAAAACAAACAGCGCCGTTATTTTATTGCTCACGATAAAAGAAATTAGGCCCTAAAAGTAGCAAAGCGGCAACAGGCAGGCGTTGCCGGCGGATTATTTTATTGTTAGCCGTATTGCAGAATTGAAACGATCTTTGCCCCTTATGCGCTGCTGTGTACTATTGCCTACCTATAACAATGCCGGTACCATCCGATCAGTGATCGAAGGCGTACTGGCATATACGGGCGATCTTATTGTGATAAACGATGGCAGCACCGATGAAACGGCAGCTATACTGGCGGCCTATCCGGCGGTGAAAACCATCGCTTATCCAAAGAACCGGGGTAAGGGCTATGCCCTGCGGCAGGGATTCAAAGCGGCCCGGGAGGCGGGGTTTACCCACGCTGTGAGCCTGGATGCCGACGGACAGCATTATGCCGCCGACCTGCCGGTTTTTTTTGAAGCCATGAAAGAACATCCCCGGGCACTGGTGATCGGGGCCCGCAACCTCGGCGGCACCGAGAATGTACCGGGCAAGAGCAGCTTCGGCAATCGCTTTTCCAATTTCTGGTTCAAACTGTATACAGGCATCAACGCACCCGATACCCAAAGCGGATACCGGTTGTATCCCTTGCATGCATTGGAGAAAATGCGGTGGTATACCGTAAAATATGAATTTGAAGTGGAAGTGATCGTGCGCGCGGCCTGGGCGGGCATACCGGTAATATCGGTGCCCGTAAGCGTATACTACCCTCCGGCGGCAGAACGGGTATCGCATTTCAGGCCGTTCAAGGATTTCAGCCGGATCAGCGTATTGAACACGGTGTTTTTCTTCGCTTGCTTTTTTTATATCTGGCCGCGGAATTTTTTCAGGAAGCTGTTTCGAAAAAGCGGCCGGCAGGAATTGATACAGACTTTGTTCGAGCCGGGGCAGTCGGCCGAACGAAAGGCGCTGTCGATCGGTTTCGGCGTGTTTATGGGCATCGTTCCGATATGGGGTTTCCAGCTGCTGACAGCCATCTTTCTCGCTGTATTGTTCAGGCTCAACAAAGCGCTGGTAATCGCCGCCGCTAATATCAGTATTCCGCCGGTTATCCCTTTTATTTTATATGGCAGCTTCCTGGCCGGCAAACCGTTTATGGGTGAGCGTGCAAGGGAAATCAGCTGGACCAGCCAGCTGAACTTATCCGGTATCCAGCAGAACCTGCAGCAATACCTGGTGGGCGCCTGTGTGCTGGCGGTAGTGGCCGGCAGCGCGATCGGATTGCTTTCTTATATTGTTATGAAATGGGAGCGAATCTTTTCAGCCTGATCTATCGATACTTCCGCAAAAACCGGCGGGCTTTCTGGTGCTGCTTCCTGCTCGCCATCGCCGTGCCGGGATTCTTTGCGTCGCGCATACAATTGCAGGAAGATATCAATACCATTATTCCGCAGGACGAAAAGACCAAACAACTCGGCGAGCTTTTTCAGCAAAGCAAGCTGCTTGATAAAATGATCGTGACGGTGTCGCAACGCAGCGGCGCCGAAGCGCAGCCCGATAGCCTGGTGGCGCTTAGCGACACCATCGCTGCCATAAGTACCAGTCAATTATCAAACTGGGTAAAAGAAGTTTATTGGACCGTACCTGAAGAAACCACCCTGCAATTGCTGGAAGCTGTGCAGGCGCGGTTGCCGCTGTACCTGGAAGCGGCTGATTACAGTCAGCTCGACAGCCTGCAGCAGCCTGCTTACCTGGCAGCACGGCTGGAAAGGCAAAAGACCTTGTTGTCGTCGCCGGCAGGGCTGGCGCTGAAATCCTTTATAGCGGCCGATGTGCCGGGCCTCGGCAGCAATGCCCTGAAACGATTGCAGGAACTGCAGGTCGACAACCAGTTTGAACTGTACGATGCGCATATTCTCAGCCGGAACCAGCAACAGGCCGTACTTTTTATCACACCGGTTTACCCGAAAAGCAATACCGGTGAGAACAATCGTTTTCTTGCCGCCTTCGATAAAACGATCGACAGCCTGCAACGGCAACACCCGGGTTTCGCCATCAGTTACTATGGCGGAACAGCCGTTGCTGCGGGCAATGCCAAACAGCTGCGGCAGGATACCCTGCTGACACAGGGCATTACGGTGCTGTTCCTGGTTGTTTTCCTGGGATGGTATTTCAGGCGCGTATTGGCTCCGGTACTGATACTGGTGCCTGCCGTTATGGGAGCCCTGTTTTCGCTCGCGGTTATTTATTTGCTGAAAGGCAGCATCTCGGTGATTGCACTGGCTACGGGCTCTGTCATCCTGGGTGTTGCAGTGAATTATTCGCTGCATGTGCTGAACCATTACCGGCACGAGCCCGATATGGAAACGGTGATAGAAGATCTCTGGCAGCCGCTTACCATCGGCAGCCTCACCACTGTGTTGGGCTTTGCCTGTTTGCAATGGGCTGAATCGGCGCTGTTGCGCGACCTTGGCCTGTTTGCGGCCCTCAGCCTTGCCGGCGCCAGCATCAGCTCGCTGGTATTCCTGCCGGCCCTGCTGGGAAAACCGGCACAGCGAACGATGAAGGAAAGTCCGCTCGACAAGCTGGCCGGTTATCGCGTGGAAACCAGCCGCAAGCTGGTGGCGGGCATATTATTGCTGACGGTATTCTTCTCTTTCTTCGCAGGCCGCGTGGGCTTTGAGCCCGATATGAACCGGATGAATTTCATGCGCCCCGAACTGAAGGCGGCAGAAAAACAGGTGAACGAACTGAATGCATTTGCGTTGCAATCGATCTACCTCATCAGTGAAGGCCGTGACCTGGAAACGGCGCTGCGAAGGCAGGAGGCGCGGCACGATACCCTTGCTGCATTATTGCAGCGTGGCGTTATTAAAAAAGTCAGCGGACTGCAAACCGTATTATTATCAGACTCTTTGCAACAGGAGCGGATCGACCGCTGGAATGCGTACTGGACGCCTGGAAAGAAACAGGCTTTTATGGACCTGCTGGCGCGCAATGGCCGGGAAGCGGGTTTTGCAGCCGCGGCTTTCGAACCCACCCGGCAGCTGCTGAATACAGATTTTCATCCCATGGGAGACAGCATGGCGGCGGGGCTGGGCCATGACCTGCTCGACAATTACCTGATTCGCACCGACAGTTCGGTAAAGCTGATCAGCCTGTTGAAAACCACGCCGCAGCAAAAAGAAGCGGCTTACCGGTCGCTCGGAGTGGCTACGGGAAGCCTTGCCGTCGACATGCAATACATCACCAATCGCCTGGTCGATATGGTGCAAAACGATTTCAACCGCATCAGCTGGATGGCGGGGATCATTGTATTTGTGGTGCTGCTGGTTTCATTCGGGCGCATTGAACTGGCGCTGGTTACTTTTATTCCCATGCTCATCAGCTGGATCTGGATACTGGGCATCATGGGCATCACCGGCATGCGCTTCAATATCATCAATGTGATCATATCGGCGCTGATCTTCGGTTTGGGTGATGACTATAGTTTGTTTACGCTGGAAGGACTGTTGCAGGAATATAAAACAGGAAAAAAGAACAGTACGTCTTTCCGGTCCAGCATCCTGTTGTCGGCCATCACTACACTGGCGGGATTGGGCGTGCTGCTTTTCGCCAAACATCCTTCATTGCGAAGCATCGCCGGCATCGCCATCACCGGCATTGGTTCGGTGGTGCTGATTTCGCAGGTATTGATCCCCTGGTTGTTTCGGTTACTCATTACCGATAGAACAAAAAAAGGAAAGTATCCGTGGACGGCATTTTATCTTTTCACCTCGGTGTTTTCGCTCGGTTGTTTTACGGTGGGGTCGTTCCTGGTTAATTGTTGCGCTTTTGTGATGGTCAGGGCAAATCCCTTTGCCGGCAGGCGCACCAAATATGCGTACCACTGTGTTATATATGCCTTCAACTGGTGGCTGATGCGTGTGATGGCCAATGTGAGGAAAACCACCATGAACACGGCGAAGGAAGATTTCAGCCGGCCGGCGATCATTATCTGTAACCACCAGAGCTCGCTCGACGTGGTAGCCGTGATGCAGCTGCATCCCAAACTGGTTATGTTTACCAATGAAAGGGTGTGGCGGTCGCCTTTCTTCGGGTATGGCATTCGGGCTGCCGGCTACCTGCCCTTTGGCGAAAGCCGGCTGGACGGACAGTTGCCCAGGCTAAAAGAGCTGATCGCCGAAGGGTATTCCGTTGTTGTTTTCCCCGAAGGTACCCGGTCGGCGAGCGGCAATCTCCAGCGTTTCCACAAAGGCGCATTCCTGCTGGCAGAACAATTGCAGCTGGATATTCTGCCGGTGATGCTCATCGGCACCGGTTATACTTTATACAAAAACGACCTGATGCTGCGCAACGGAGCAGTGGAGATACATTACCTGCCCCGCATTCGTTTTGACGACGGCAATTGGGGGAAGGGATACGCAGTGAGGACCAAAACCATCGGGCGTTTTTTCCGTGAGCAATACAATACGCGGCGGCAGGAGGTGGAAAATGCCGATCTATACCGGGAGAAACTGGTCAGTAACTATGTGTACAAAGGCCCTGTGCTGGAATGGTACCTGCGCGTGAAAAGCAGGCTGGAAAAGAATTATAAACCGTTGCTGCGTTTTGCGCCGCCCGACGCCAAAATTCTTGATCTGGGTTGCGGTTATGGATTCTTGTGTTATATGTTGCAATACACCGGTCAGGCGCGACAGATCACCGGCATCGACTATGATGCTGAAAAGATCGCCGTGGCGCAGCGAGGCTGGTCGCGCGGCGAATCGCTGCAATTCTACCAGGGTGATATTACCAGCCTGCGCTGGGAAGCATATGACCTGGTATATATACTGGATGTATTACATTACCTGCAACCGCACGAACAGGAAATGCTGGTGACAAAAGCGCTGCAGCACCTGCGGCCCGGCGGAAAGCTGGTAGTAAGAGACGGCGATGCGGGGCAGCAGGAAAAGCATGAAAAAACAAAACTGACCGAATTGTTTTCGACCAAATTACTGGGCTTTAACCAAACAAGCGGCGACCTGCATTTTACCAGCGCCGGTGAAATGCAACGGCTGGCCGCGGCTAACGGATTCAGCCTGCTGCAGGAAGCCGACAGCCGCCGCACTTCAAATACTATTTTTGTGTTCACAAAAACAGCAGCCGGTGTCTGAAAACAGTTATGATATTGTGTTGGTGGGCAGCGGCCTCGGTGCGCTGCTTTGTGCCGTTATTCTCGGCAAACATGGTTACCGGGTATGCGTACTCGAAAAGAACCGGCAGTATGGCGGTTGCCTGCAAAGCTTCGCGCGCGGCAAGCAGGTGTTCGACAGCGGTGTGCATTATATCGGCTCGCTGGCGCCTGGCGAAACCCTGCACCAGGTGTTCAAATATGCTGAGATTATGGACGATCTTCCGCTGGAGAAAATGGATGAGGCGGTGTTCGACCGGATTGTTTTTCTCGACGACAATGAATCCTACGACCAGGCGCAGGGTTATGCCAATTTCGCCGATACCCTGATACGGCAGTTTCCTGAAGAAGCCGACGCCATTCACCGTTATTGCGAAAAGCTGCAATTGATTTGCCGGCATTTTGCGTATTACCAGCTGCGTCCGGGGCAGGGGTTGCAGGAGAAGCAACCTGTGCTGGGTATTCCCTTGAAAGCGTACCTCGAGTCACTTACATCTAATACCCGCTTGCAGGAAGTGCTGGCCGGTAATGGTCTGCTGTATGCAGGAGAAGGTGACATCACCCCCTTTTATGTGCATGCGCTGATCATGAACAGTTATATAGAAAGCGCCTGGAAATGCGTGGATGGCGGCGCACAAATTACGCGGCTGCTGCTGAAAACGATCAGGCGTTACGGCGGTACCCTTTTCAACCGCAGCGAAGTGGTTTCGCTGGAAGAAAAAGACGGGCTGATCTGCGCAGCGGTACTCAGGAATGGGAAGCGTATAGAAGGAAAGAAATTTATCTCCAACCTGCATCCGCAGCGAACCATTCAGCTGACCACCAGCCGGTTGCTGCGGCCGCTCTACCGGCAACGCATAACCGCTATGCGAAACACCACCTCCAGCTTCTGCGCTTACCTTACCCTGAAGCCGGGTGCGATACGGTATGAAAAAGCGAACTACTACCTGCACACCACCAATGGCGTTTGGGAAGCGGTGCATTGCGACCCGAAAGCGTGGCCGCAGACGGTTTTTGTTTTTTTCGGCGCCAGCAGCCAGCAGAGCGACTGTGCTACCACCGTTATCCTGATGGCCTATATGCCTTATAACTGGATGCAACCCTGGGCCAACAGCTTTAATACCGATGCCGAACCGGGCGACCGCGGCGAAACCTATGCCGCTTTCAAGAGAGAAATGGAACAGAAGCTGATAGCCGTTGCGGCAATTTCCCGAATCTGCCTGCGGCTATTCATTCCGTCTGCAGCGCAACCCCGCTCTCGTACCGCGATATATCGGCACGGCCGACGGCTCCCTCTACGGCATTGCCAAAAATGTTCACGAACCCGTCAGCAGCTTTGTGGCGGCTCGTACCAGGGTTCCGAATTTGTACCTTACCGGCCAGAACCTCCTGATGCACGGGCTGCTGGCGTGGCCATCGGCGCCCTGCAGACTTGTTCTGAATTTGTGGACCCGACAGAACTTTTAGAAAAGATCAGACATGCGTAGGATAGCGAAAAAACTGGGAAAGATACTGCTGATCGTGCTGGGCATTTTTCTGTTCCTGTTCCTCGTGCTTTGCATTTATCTCTACCGTATATCGAAGCTTGATCCGCCGGTTATTGCTGATAAAAGCGTCCTGCAATGGCAGCGCAGCGAGCCATCCGCCGGTTTTTATACCCTTGGCCCCAACTGGTTCAGGCATAGTAAAAGCGGATTATACGAACTCTATGTAGAAGGTAAAGACTTTGAGCGAGGTGTCATCAACGGCAAGCTGACCCAAGAGCTGGTACAAAGGCAGGAAGACCACTTTGCCGAACAGATCAGCAAGATGATACCGTCGGCGTTTTACCGGCAGTTCCTTAAATATTTTGTAGGCTGGTTCAACCGCGACCTGCCGCACCAGGTGAGTGATGAATACAAACGTGAGATCTATGGCATTTCTTTGTCTGCCTCCGGCCAGTATGGTTATATCGGCACGCCCTACCAGCGGTTATTGAATTACCATGCGGCGCACGATATCGGCCATGCCCTGCAAAGCATGGCCCTGGTGGGATGTACTTCATTTGCTACCTGGAACGGACATTCGGCCGACAGCAGCCTCATCATCGGGCGCAATTTCGATTTTTGGGTAGGCGACAAATTTGCGGAAGATAAGATAGTGGCTTTTTTTAAACCGGCCGATGGCTATGGCTTCATGACCGTAACCTGGGGTGGCTTTATCGGCGCCGTGAGCGGTATGAATGAAAAAGGGCTGACCGTTACCATCAATGCCGCCAAAACCGCGATCCCACCGGGCGCCGCCACGCCGGTTTCGCTGGTGGCCAGGGAAATATTACAGTATGCTTCCAATATCGGGGAAGCCATTGCGGTGGCAAAGAGGCGTAAGATGTTCGTATCCGAATCTTTTCTCATCGGATCAGCCGCCGATAACAAAGCCGTCATCATCGAAAAAACGCCTGATTCGCTTGACGTATATGATCCCGGCGGCGATCATATTATCTGTACCAACCACCTCCAGGGCGATGCGCTGCTGCACAGTGAAGCCAATGAACAGCAAATGAAAGAAAGCGCTTCGCCCTACCGTTACCGGCGTATGGAAGAGCTGGTGGCGGCTGCGGGAAAAAATACCGTGGCGCAAACGGTGGCGATTTTGCGGGACCATCGCGGCTACCGGGATGCCGACATCGGGCTGGGCAATGAAAAAGCCGTGAACCAGTTCATCGCGCATCATTCCATCGTGTTTGAGCCGAAGAAAGGACTGGTATGGGTATCAACGGCGCCCTGGCAGCTCGGTTCTTTTATCTGTTACGACCTCGGTAAGGTATTGGGGTTAAGAGGTATGCAAAGTGACCGGGAGATCGCCGACAGCAGCCTGGACATCGGCCCCGATAGTTTGTTATTTTCGCCGCAGTTTCAGGCATTCCAGCGTTTTCGCAGTTACCGGCAGCGCATTCTTGACGGTGGATCGGTGGCGCCCGACAGCATCGTAGCCAGCAATCCCACGTATTACCATGCCTGGGTGCTGGCCGGCGACGAAAGCCGGAAAAAAGGCGACTGCGCAGCAGCCGTCAATTATTATAAGAAGGCCCTGACCATGGAGATAGCGACCATGGGTGAGCGAAAATCGGTGGAAGAAGCGATAGCGGCCTGCTCAAAAAAATGATATGATCATCGGTACGGGAATCGATATGGTAGAAGTGGCCCGCATGGCGGTGAAGCTCGGCAAGGATAATGGGTTCAAAGAACTGGTGTTTGCACCCGAAGAGATCAGCTATTGCGAAAAGCAGGCGCATGCTGCACAACATTTTGCGGCGCGCTTTGCCGCTAAAGAAGCGCTCTTCAAAGCCCTGGGCACCGGCTGGAAGAACGGAACGGCTTTCAATGAGGTGGTGGTGACGCATAACGGTGAGGGACAGCCGCAAATTCATTTCACCGGCGAAACCGCACATGCGTTGGTGCCTTACCATATCGGCAGGATTCATGTTTCCCTTTCACATCAACCTTCTATGGCTACGGCCATTGTTATTCTGGAGCAATGAATTATCAACCACAGACCGCTTTTGGAAACCCCACCACTATCAGCGACCTGCAGTTTCAAAAGCTGCAGGCGCTGTTACAATGGCTTGGCGACCGTTCTCCCTTTTACCGGGAGCTGTTTGCAAAAGCGGGTATTGATCCGCGCAGGTAAAAACCGTTGAAGACCTGCGCCGGATACCCGTAACCACTAAAGAAGATATCCAGTCGCGCAACTGGGATTTCTGCTGTGTACCCCGCGAACAGATCGCCGAATACATGGCCACGTCGGGTACATTGGGCAGTCCCGTTACCATTGCGCTGACCGCGAATGATCTCGACCGGCTGGCCTATAATGAATATTGCTCCTTTGTTGCGGCCGGCGGTTCGGAAAAAGATGTGTACCAGCTCATGCTTACGCTCGACCGGCAGTTCATGGCCGGCATTGCGTATTATATGGGTATAAGGAAGCTCGGTGCGGGGCTGGTACGGGTGGGTCCCGGCGCGCCGGCGCTGCATTGGGAAACCATCCGCCGCGTGCAGCCCACGGTGCTGGTGGGGGTGCCTTCTTTTTTGCTCAAGCTGATCGAGTACGCGCAGCAGCAGGGCATCGACCTGCGGCAGACATCTGTAAAAACAGTGCTGTGCATCGGCGAATCGATCCGCCACCCCGATGGCAGCCTGAACCGCCTTGGCAGCAATATTGTGGAACAGTGGCCGCTTACCCTGGTGGGAACCTATGCTTCTACCGAAATGCAGACCGCGTTTACCGAATGTGTGTATGGGTGGGGCGGCCACCTGAATACCGACTTGCTGATCGTGGAACTGCTGGATGATAACAACCGGCCTGTGCCCGACGGCGAGCCCGGTGAGGTTACTATTACCACGCTGGGGGTGGAAGGCATGCCGTTGCTGCGGTACAAGACCGGTGATATTTGTATAAAAGACAGCGCACCCTGCGCCTGCGGCCGCACCAGCCCCCGTTTATCGGGTGTGCTTGGCCGTAAGAAACAGATGATCAAACTCAAAGGAACGAGTTTTTATCCGCCAGCCCTCTTCGACCTGCTGCACCAGGTGAGCGAGGTGAAAGATTATGCTGTTGAGCTGTATGCCAACGAATACGGCACCGATGAAGTGCTGCTGCATTTGCATGTTGGCGGTGATACAATTGATACCGCCCGCCGGCTCAAAGACCTGCTGCGCTCGCGGTTGCGTGTAATACCCGAGATCCGCTTTGTGAGCAGCCAGGAGCTGCACCAGATCCAGTTCCCCGACGGTGGCCGCAAAGCGCTGAAACTCATTGACCGCCGCTAGCGTCCACTTTTACACCCGTCGGGCTTTCCCGTCGGGTGTAAGGCGAGATTCCCTATTTTTGCGCCTTAAATAACTGCCCAAGGCACCGATGCTGGTTACAGAACGACAGCTTTCGCTTGAAGACTTCAAGACGATTGTATACGAAGAGTCAGAGATTGTCCTCGATACCGCCCTGCTGGAAAAAGTGGCGAAGAACCACGATTTTCTGAAAGGATTTGCCGCCAATAAGATCATTTACGGTATCAATACCGGCTTCGGACCGATGGCGCAATACCGTATCAGCGAGAATAACCTCGTTGAATTGCAGTATAACCTGATCCGCAGCCATGCTTCGGGCAGCGGAAAACCCATCGACCCGCTCCTGGTGCGCGGTCTCCTGCTGGCCCGCCTTAATAATTTCCTCCAGTGCCGCTCAGGTGTTCACCCCGAGCTGGTATTGCTGATCGCCGAGCTGCTGAACAGGAAAGTGTACCCCGTTATTTACGAGCATGGCGGCGTAGGCGCCAGCGGTGACCTGGTACAGCTGGCCCACCTCGCGCTTTCGCTGATCGGCGAAGGCGATGTGTGGTACGAAGGAGAAATCAAAGACACTGCAACGGTTTTTAAAACGCTGGGAATCAAACCGCTAAGTATATATATCCGCGAGGGGCTGGCCCTTATCAACGGCACTTCCTGCATGACCGGTATTGCCCTGGTAAACCTGATACAGGCGAAAAAACTGCTCAACTGGTCGGTATCGCTCAGCGCCATGACCAATGAGCTGGTGGAAGCCTACGACGACCATTTCTCGCACGAACTCAACCACGTAAAACACCATCCCGGCCAGCAGGTTATCGCAGCGCAACTGCGTGAAATGCTGGGCGACAGCCGGATGATCCGCAGCCGCAAAAAGCACCTGTACGAAGGCGATAAGATGGACCAGGACGTGTTCAAAGACAAGGTGCAGGAATATTATTCGCTGCGCTGCATCACCCAGGTGCTGGGGCCGGTGCATGATACCATCGCCCAGGCCGAACAAGTGATCCTCGCCGAATTCAATTCGGTGAACGATAACCCCGTGATCGACGACGGGAACGCCAATATTTTCCACGGCGGCAATTTTCACGGCGATTATGTATCGCTGGAAATGGACAAGCTCCGGATCGCCGTCACCAAACTCTCGATGCTGAGCGAGCGGCAGCTCAATTACCTGCTGAACGCCAAGCTCAACGAAATATTCCCGCCGTTTATGAACCTCGGCACCCTGGGGCTGAACTTCGGCATCCAGGGCATGCAGTTCACCGCCACCAGTACCGTGGCCGAGAACCAGACCCTCAGTACCCCGATATACATCCACAGTATTCCGAACAACAATGATAACCAGGATATTGTGAGCATGGGATCCAATGCGGCCCTGCTTACGCGCCGGGTGATCGGTAACAGTTTTGAAGTGCTGACCATCCAGATGCTGACCCTGCTGCAAGCCGTCGATTACCTGCAATGCAGCGGGAAAATGGCTGGCTGTACGCGGAAAATTTACAACGAAATCAGACCTTTGTACCCGGCCTTTGCCGATGATCAGCCCCCCTATAAAAAACTCGACCGTCTGAAAAAACATTTTGAAAACGGCGCGGGGTTCAATTAAAATTATCCAATGTCAGCGATAACAACTGTACTGGTAACCGGTGGCTCGCGGGGCATCGGGCGGGCGATCTGCCAGAAAATGGCCAGCCTGGGGCACTATGTACTTATCAATTATAGAGGCAATAAAGCGGCCGCCGAAGAAACCCTCGCTGCGGTGAAAGCCGCCGGCAGCGACGGCGAACTGCTTGCTTTCGACGTCAGCGACGGCACTGCCGTAAAGGAATTGCTCGGCCAATGGATTGAAGCCCATCCTGAAAAACCCATCGGCATCCTCGTGAACAATGCGGGTATCAAGGAAGATACCCTGATGATGTGGATGAAAGACGAGCAGTGGAACAGCGTGCGCGGCACCAGCCTCGACGGTTTTTTTTACGTTACCCGCGAGGTGCTCAATGGTATGCTGCTGCGCAAAGCCGGCCGCATCATCAACGTGGTATCGCTCAGCGGGCTGAAAGGCATGGCCGGGCAGACCAATTATTCGGCCGCCAAGGCTGGTGTGATCGGGGCTACCAAGGCCCTGGCCCAGGAAATTGCCAAAAGAAATATCACCGTTAACGCGGTGGCGCCGGGCTTTATCCAGACCGATATGACCAGCGACCTCAATGAGAAAGAGCTGAAAGCGATGATCCCCGCCAACCGCTTCGGAAAACCGGAAGAAGTGGCCCATGCGGTCGCATTTTTCGCTTCCCCCGAATCGGGTTATATTACAGGAACCGTATTATCCGTAAACGGAGGGCTATATACATGAACAGGGTAGTCATCACAGGCATGGGCGTATATTCCTGTATCGGCAAGAACAGGAACGAAGTAAAGCAATCGTTGTACGATGGCCGTTCGGGCATCATATTCGATCCCGCGCGGAAAGCATTCGGCTATCGTTCGGCATTGACGGGTTATGTGGATCGCCCCAACCTCAAGGGATTGGTCGACCGCCGCGCCCGCATCATGATGCCCGAGCAGGCTGAATACGCTTTTGTAGCCACCCGCGAAGCGATTGAGCAGGCCGGTATCAGCGAAGTTTTTTTACAGGAAAGAGAGATCGGGCTTATTTACGGTAACGACAGCTCGGCCGAACCTACGGTGCTGGGCGCCGACATTATTCGTGAGAAAAAAGACACCACCCTGCTGGGTTCGGGTTCCGTTTTCCAGACCATGAACAGCACGGTGACCATGAACCTGTCGACCATCTTCCACCTGAAAGGCATCAATTTCACCGTCAGCGCTGCCTGCGCCAGCGGCTCACATGCCATCGGCCTGGGTTATCATTTCATCAAAAGCGGCATGCAGGAATGTTTTCTGCGGAGGCGCCCAGGAGCTGAACATTTTCTCCATGGGCAATTTCGATGCCCTCTCTGCGTTTTCGATAAGGAGAACGAGCCTACCAGGGCTCAAGGCCCTTTGACAAAACCGCGACGGACTGATTCCCAGCGGTGGGGCGGCTACGGTGATACTGGAAAGCCTGAGAGCGCCCTGGCCCGCGGCGCCGACATTCTCGGTGAAGTGGTGGGTTATGGGTTTTCGTCGAACGGGGCGCATATTTCGAATCCGACGGTATCGGGACCGGTTCGCGCCCTGCGCATGGCCCTGAAAGATGCGGGGATGGCGCCCGGCGATGTAGCGTATATCAACGCCCATGCTACCTCTACCCTGGCGGGTGATGCCAGCGAAGCCCGGGCGATCGACGAAGTTTTCGGACAGTCGCGGCCCTGGGTCAGCTCAACAAAAAGTATGACCGGCCATGAATGTTGGATGGCGGGTGCGAGCGAAATCGTATATTCAGTGTTGATGATGCAGAACGGCTTCATCGCCCCGAACATAAATTTAGAGGAGCCGGATGAAGATTCGGCTAAATTGAACATAGTGCGTGAAACCCTCAATACAGAATTTGACTGCTTACTTTCCAATTCGTTTGGATTCGGCGGCACCAATTCTTCGTTGATTATCCGAAAGTACCAATCCTAATTGTGACGATTATGGCAACAGAATTAATTGAAAAGATCAATCATTTCCTCGCAGAGGAGTTTGAAGTGGATACGGCCGAAATTAGGCCCGAAGCCAGCATGAAGGAAACACTCGACCTTGACAGTCTCGACTATATCGACCTGGTGGTGGTGGTGGAAAACAATTTCGGATTCAAAGTGAAACCCGAAGATTTTGCCGGTATTGAAACCTTCCAGCATTTCTACGATTACGTGGCCGACCGCGTCAAGGCAAAAGAAGTGGCATAATGTCTTCGTGGGAAGGCCGTCTAAAACAACTCCCCTCGGTTACCGCGATCTTTGTTTGGGTCATGAAGACATTTGGTCTTCGCCCCGCATACGCCCTGTTATACCTGGTGGCGGGCTGGTATTGTCTTTTCGCGCGCACCAGCAACCGGCACCTTCGGTATTATTTCCGCCGCCGGCTGGGCTTCGGGCGCTGGCAAACCTTGCGCGCCATCTACCGCAACTACTTTGTTTTCGGGCAGAGCCTGATCGACAAGGTGGCCCTGATGGCCGGGCTGGACGTGCCTTTCAGTTATGATTTCGAAGGAGAAGAACATTTACGGGAGATGGTATCGGGCGGCACCGGCGGGCTTCTTATCAGCGCGCATATCGGTAACTGGGAAGTTGCCGGGCACCTGCTGAAGCGGCTGAATACCACGATCAACGTGGTGATGTACGACGGAGAAGACGAGCAGATCAAGTCTTACCTCGAATCGGTAACCGGCGGCCGTAATATGAAGCTCATCCTGATCAAAAACGACCTCACGCATATTTATGCCATCAGCGAAGCGCTGGGCAACAACGAGCTGGTGTGCATGCATGCCGACCGGTTTGTGGCCGGCAACAAGCTGATGAAGGCGGATTTTTTGGGTGAAGAGGCCGCTTTTCCGGCCGGTCCCTTTGTGCTGGCCTCCCGGCTGAACGTGCCGGTATCTTTTGTTTTTGCTTTCAAGGAAAGTTCCAGCCATTACCATTTGTTTGCGACCGCTCCGCGGGATTATTCCCGGTTTGAGAAAAGCGCCAGAATAAATACCTTGCTGGCAGATTTTGTGCAGGAAATGGAAGCGAAGACCAAACGCTATCCCCTGCAGTGGTTTAACTACTACGATTTCTGGAAAAAATATGCTGATTGACCAGGACCATATTACCACGCTGATCCCGCAACGGGCGCCCTTTGTCATGATCGATGCTTTGGAATACCATGCCGACGGTAAAACAGGCACCCGCTTCTCCATAAGAAACGATAATATTTTTCTGCGCGGCGGCAGGCTGGAAACAGCGGCGCTTATCGAAAACCTGGCGCAAACAGCGGCGGCATCGGCGGGGTATGAAGCGGTGCTGTCGGGCAAAAAGGTAAAAATCGGTTTTATAGGCGCCATCAGCAAATTGCAGGTGCATGGTGAGGCTGTTGCCGGCGACCTGCTGGAAACAGAGATCACCCAACTGCAGCAGGTGATGAATGTGACGATGGTGTCTGGCTCGGTTCGATGCGGGGGGAAAGCGTTGCTGAGCGGGGAGATGAAAATATTTTTACAACCACATAGTTCATAATTAAAATCAAATAGGATGAAACAGTTTGCCACTTTGTTGCTGACAGCCTGCTTGTTGTTTACCGGCGGTTTCGCCCATGCACAGAAAGCCCTCGATCCCAATACACCACTGGTCTATCTCGGTATTGATTTTACCGGGTTGAAAGTGATCAATGACGCCGGAGCCACCGCCGCCGATCTGAAGAGCAAATACTTCCCCGCGCTCAACCAGCTAACCATCGCCGAAGTCAAAAAATACGACTGGCCGGGCGCGCTGGGTATGAGTAATTTTTCAAGCGACCTTGCCATCGTAACGGCGCGCAACGAAAAAGTGGATGAGAGCAAGTTGCTGTCTAACAATACGGCCGATGATGCGCACCTCAAAGAGGAAGACATCAAAAAATACGTATCCCAGTATAACCTGTCGGGCAAAAAAGGCACCGGCCTGGTGGTGTTTTACGAAACCTTCAATAAGTCAAGCGAAACCGGCAGCATGTGGGTGACCCTTATTGATCTCGATACCAAAAAGGTATTGCTGACAGAGCGTATGAGCGGTAAGGGCGCGGGCTTCAGCTACCGCAATTACTGGGCGGCGCCGATCTATAAAGTGATCCAGGAAATTAAAAAACACAAAGCAAAAGAGTGGCGCAACAAGATATGACGCAGCCATCGTTAAGCCATTCCATTGAATTAGCCGTACGCTTCAATGAAGCCGACCCGCTTGGTATTGTATGGCATGGGCATTATGTTCGTTATTTTGAAGACGGGCGCGAAGCCTTCGGCCAGGCTTACGGGCTGAGCTATCTCGATATTTATCACAACGGCTATTCGGTTCCGATTGTGAAAGTGCAGTGCGACTATAAAAAATCACTGCGTTACGGCGACAGCATGCTGATCGAAACGGTTTTATACCGAGTATCGCCGCCAAGCTGGTATTCAATTACAGGATATACAATGCGGCTACCCACGAACTGGTCGCCTCGGGCTCCACCTTGCAGGTGTTTATGGACCTGAAGAAGAATGAGCTGCAGCTGGTGAATCCGCCTTTTTTCGAAGACTGGAAAAAGAAATACCATTTCGATGCCTGATATCCCTGTATTTATAACGGCTTCTTCGGTTGTTACGCCTATGGGCCGGGATGCCGCAGCAGTGCTTGACGCCATAGCGGCGGGCCGGTCTGGCGTTAAGGTACAGGGCTTTGCCGGCAGCCGGGTGCAGACAGTATGTGCTGCCCTTTTTGATGCGGCGCAGCAGCAAAGCCTCCTGAAACCGGGCTATAGCTTTTTTGAGTCGCTGCTTTTAGCTGCAGTAGCCGCAATGCCGGCCATTGATTTCAGCGATCCCCGCACCCTGCTGGTGATCGCCTCTACGAAGGGAAATATCGGGTTGCTTACCGGGTCCACCGAAGACCCCCATGCGGTTAGCGACCTGGTGGCTTCTGCCCGCAAACTCGCTGCGGCAGTGGGTTATCCGCGGCAGCCGGTTCTTGTTTCGAATGCCTGCATCTCAGGCATGTCGGCCCTGCTGTATGCAAAACGCCTGTTGCAAAGCGGCGCCTATAACCAGGCGGTAGTGGTAGCGGCCGATTGTCTCTCGCCTTTTATCGTGGCCGGTTTCCAGTCGTTCCAGGCCCTGAGCGCCGAGGTATGCAAACCCTTCGACCAGCACCGCGACGGGCTCAACCTCGGCGAAGGTGCTGCCGCCATGCTGCTTACCAAAACAGGTGGCGACCTGGTACTGTCGGGCGGCGCTTCCAGCAGCGACGCCAACCATATTTCGGGCCCCTCGCGCACCGGCGATGAAATGGCCATGGCCATCAAATGGGCCCTGCAGGCGGCAGGCATTGAGCCCCGCGATATCGGTTTCGTTTGCGCCCATGGTACCGCTACGCCTTATAATGATGAGATGGAATCGAAAGCCATCCATACCGCCGGTATAAATCAGTCGCCCGTTTTCAGCCTTAAACCCTATTTTGGGCATACCTTAGGCGCCGCCGGCTTGCTGGAATCGGTTATCGCCATTGAAGCCATGCGCCGTAACTGGCTGATCGCTTCGGCAGGCTACCTCGAACACGGGGTGAGTGTGCCGCTTCCCATTGCCGGAAAAACGGGGCAGTACAGGAATATCGACCACATCCTGAAAACCGGATCGGGTTTCGGCGGCTGCAATGCAGCCCTGGTTTTCAGCAAGCATAAACAGAATAATATAGCATGAATCATTTCGCAACAGACAAGCTCGATGCCCTTGAAGCCAGGGACCTGGCGCAACGAATTGCTTTTGGCCCCGTGATGTTCCAGGCCGCGCAAACCATGCGCCGCAACGGCCTGCTGATGGAAGTTCGCCGTGCGGGAAAGGCCGGCATCACCGTTGCCGATGCCGCGCAGAAAACAGGCCTCTCCGTTTACGGCGCCCGCGTGCTGATGGAAGCCGGCCTGGGTATGGGCGTCTTCATCGTAGACGACGATGAGGAAAAATACCGCATCACCAAAACGGGTTATTATCTTCTTTTCGATGCATTGACCATCGCCAATATCAATTTCATAGACGATATCTGTTACGAAGGACTTGCCTGCCTGGAAGAAAGCATTGCAACGGGAAAACCCGCCGGCCTCAAAACCCTCGGCAACTGGAATACCGTGTATGAAGGATTGAGCAGCCTGCCGCCCAATAAGCAGAAGAGCTGGTTCGCCTTCGATCACTATTATTCCGACGGCACTTTCCCTATTGTGATCAAAGATGTTTTTGCGCTGGGTATTAAAAAAATGATCGACATCGGTGGCAATACCGGCAAATGGACCATGACCTGCCTGAAGTATGACCCCGAGGTGGAGATTACCATGATGGATCTGCCGGGGCAGCTGCGCATGGCCGAGAAGCGGATGATTGAACAGGGTATTACCAGCAGGGTGTATTACCATCCCGTGAATATCCTTGATGAGAAAGAAGCCTTTCCCAAAGGGCATGACGCCGTGTGGATGAGCCAGTTCCTGGATTGTTTTTCGGAAGCCGAGATCACTTCGATTGTGCGTCGCTGTTATGACGCCCTCGATGAGAAAGGCTACCTGCTGATTTTGGAAAATTTCTGGGATGTGCAGGAATACGAAGTGGCTGCCATGACAATCCAGATGACGTCGTTGTATTTCACCGCCATCGCCAATGGCAACAGCCAGATGTACGATTCGAAAGTATTCATCAGGGCGGTGGAAGCCGGTGGCTTTTTTATCGAGAAACAGATAGACCATATCGGCGAAGCGGGGCATACCCTCCTGGTTTGCCGTAAAAAACCATAATACGCTCAACCATGTCAACCATTAAAACCGATGTGCTGGTTATTGGTGCCGGCCCTGCGGGAACGATTGCCGCCTCTATCATCCATAAAGCCGGGTACAAGGTAACCATTGCCGAGAAACAGCGGTTTCCCCGTTTCGTGATCGGCGAGAGCCTGCTGCCCCGCTGTATGGAAGCGCTTGAGGAAGCGGGTTTCCTGGAAGCGGTGAAGGCGCAGCATTTCCAGGAAAAATGCGGCGCCAAGTTTGTGAAAGAAGGGATGATCTGCGATTATTATTTTGAAGACCAGTTCACCAAAGGGTGGACCTGGACCTGGCAGGTGCAGCGCGCTACGTTCGACAAGGCCCTGGCCGATTGCTGCGAACAGATGGGCATCCCGATATTGTATGAAACAACGGTAACGGATATCCGCTTTTCAGGATCGGATTCGGTGACAACCGTGGTAGATAAAAATGGCGGGGAATCCACTATCGAGGCCCGCTTTATTGTAGACGGCAGCGGTTACGGGCGGGTCATTCCCCGGTTGTTCAACCTCGACAGGCCGTCGAGCCTGCCGGTGCGCAAAGCCCTGCTCTGCCACATGCGCGACGACCGCCGGCAGGAAGCCCACGAGCCCGACCGCATTACCATTGTTACCCATAAGCCGGGTGTTTGGATATGGATCATTCCTTTTGCCACCGGTACCACTTCGGTGGGATTTGTTGGCCCGCAGGCGTTTTTTGCCACCTACACCGGCACCGACGAAGAAGTGTTTAACCAACTCATCGCCGATGAGCCCTATATAAAAACCCGGTTTACCGGCGCCGAAAAAATGTTTGAAGTACGCAGGCTGGAAGGCTGGTCGTCTACCACCGATAAATTTTATGGGGACGGGTTTGTGCTGACCGGCAATGTGACCGAATTCCTGGACCCGGTATTTTCATCGGGCGTTACCCTGGCATCGGTATCCAGCCAACTGGCTTCGCACCTGGTGATCCGTAAATTAAAGGGCGAAACGGTCGACTGGAACAAAGAGTATATGGATATCATGATGCAGGGGGTGAATACCTTCCGCACGTATGTGAATGCCTGGTACGATGGCACCCTCGACAAGATATTTTTTGCGAAGAAACAGCAGCCCGACATCAAGCGGATGATCTGTTCGGTACTGGCGGGTTATGTATGGGACCAGGAAAACCCATTTGTAAAAAAACATGCATACGAGGTATACAAGCTGGCCCGTATCCTGGATATGAAAAAGATGCTGGGGGAAGACTGAATTGAAGCCGCTGGAAATCATATCTGCCTGCAGCATTCGCAAGGGGCTGGTTCGCATTGGCCACGAAGAAACCGTGGTGGGCGAAGCACTGCCGGTTGCTGCATTTTTGCATGCCCTGTACCAATACCTGCAGCCCGCTTATCCGAAATGGTATAAGATGGACAGGCTGTCGCAATTGGGGGTATTGTCAGCCCTGCTGTTGCTGCGGGCCGGAATGCCGGGTACAGACCCCTTTGGCCGGGCCATTGTTTTGCAAAGCGCCCATGGCTGCCTCGATACCGATCTGCGGTTTGTAGGGCAGCTGGATGAGATTCCCAGCCCGGCGGTTTTCGTTTATACCCTTCCCAATATTGTGATCGGCGAAATCAGTATTAAATTTGACTGCAAAGGCGAGCAGGCCATGCTGCTTTGCGAAAAGCCCGATGCCGGCATGCTGGAGGCCTATGTGGCTTCGCTTTTCGCCGAAGCACATACCGAATTCTGCATTTGCGGCTGGCTGGATATTTTTGGAGAAGAAGTGTCGGCAACGCTGTTTGCCGTAAAAGCCGGAGACGGCGCATGGACATTTAATAAAAAGAACATTGAACAATATTTTGACCATGAACAGGGATGAGCTGATAGAGCAACTGAAGGGACAGATCATAGAGCAACTGAACTTGCAGGCCGTTACGGCGGCTGATATAAAAACCGACGATCCGTTGTTCGGCGAAGGGCTGGGCCTCGATTCGATCGATGCGCTGGAGCTGATCGTGCTGCTGCAACAACAGTACCAGATCAAGCTGGCGAATGCCGAAGAAGGCCCCAGGGTGTTCAGGAGCGTGGGCGCCATGGCCGATTATATTCTCGCCCATGGCCGGTAACGTACATATTGCCGGTACCGGTGTGATTTCTGCCATTGGTATGAACCTGGCAGAAAACCTGTTGTCACTGGCGGCGGGCCGCACGGGCATAGGCGCTATCAGGCGTTTGCCGACCGTTCATCAAACTGATTTTCCTTCGGGCGAGATCGGTCTGAGCAACGAGGAATTACAGGCCAAATGCGGTTGGGATCATTACCCGAAAAACAGCATCAGCCGCACCGCCATGCTCGGCTTCCTGGCCGCGAAAGAGGCCGTGGATGCAGCGGGACTCAGCCTGCCGGATATGGCAGGGGACAGGTTACGTTGCGGTTTTATCTCAGCGACTTCTGTAGGTGGTATGGATTTGACGGAGGATTTTTTTCCGGCGTTTATGCAAAATCCGGCTACCGGCGGACGGTTGCGCAATGTAAGACAGCACGAGTGCGGCGCCGTAACCAATCATATTGCGAATGCGCTCAACCCCGGAAACTGGACCTATACCAGCACCATCAGTACGGCCTGTTCTTCGGCTGCCAATGCCATTATGCTGGGCGCACGGATGATCAAAGCCGGTAGGATGGATATGGTGCTGGCCGGCGGCACAGACGCCCTGTCGCGTTTTACGCTGAATGGGTTTAATACGCTGATGATACTGGATCATGCGTTGTGCCAACCCTTTGACCGGCAGCGCCGCGGTCTCAACCTCGGTGAAGGTGCCGGTTACCTGTTGCTGGTAAGCGATGCCGTAAAAGAACGGTACGGCCTGGCGGCGAAAGTGCAGGTGACGGGTTACGCCAATGCCAATGACGCCCATCACCAAACAGCTTCTTCACCCGATGGGGCAGGCTCGTACCTGTACCGTGCAGGTTGATGTATTGAATATCGGCCGGTTGCAAACCGCTA
>JASGFZ010000003.1:0-34340 GCA_047605345.1 Flavihumibacter sp.
GTTATGTAAAGAGCTGCGGACAGGGATGGAGTCCGGGTGTTCCGGGCGCCCATTTACCGGCAGCAAGGGTCCAAAAATCGAAGCAAAGAGGCCGGTAATCGAATGGATTCTTCGGGGGGCGGGGTATTTTCCATCTTTGTATTGTCAACAGTACGAAATCTGATCCTAAGAAAACCGATGATCCTCATCTCTTGAAAGACTATAGAAATCCACGCAGAAAAATCATTGTCCGGTCCATTATCCATTGAAGTTCAGTAGAGATCGTCCATTCAAAAAGACTCAACCGCTCCCCGTCCAGGAGCGGTTTTTTGTTACCGTCAGCGGGCGCCGGTTTGCCGGCTGCTGCTGCCGTTGCGCTGTTTAATCATAACTAACCGTTTTAAGTGTTTTTGCCGGTGGCCCCCGCCAACTTTATATCATCGGTTGGCAGCGGCTCCGGCAGACTGAACATTATTTACCAACACCGGCGAACCGCCAAAATATGCTGACAAAAAAATATGAGGAAAGTAATTGCAGCAATAAGTATTACGGTTGAAGGACATTGACAGGATAATTTTAAAACTTACAAAAACAAAGATATTTAGCGGTGGTGCAGTAATACTTTACTACGAACCGCTTTGTATCAACGGAGGCAAACATGCCGGGGTTGTATGCGCTTTGGCCGTGAAGATCGCTCCGGTTGTCGCAGGAAACCCCTGTTTTATAGCAATCTCGCCGTGCATCCGCCTTTGGCAGCCTATCTTCGGCTTACACTAAATTTATGTCATTATCGAGGCCTGTCTACTTTTTCAGAACATCAAAAATGTATGGATATGGCCAATTCTCTTTCCCCTTTCGCCCTGCTTGCCATTGCGGCAAGTTTGTTAACCGCCTGTTCGAAGGACGACGCCGAAACAACGGAATCCAGTTCGGCGGATGCCGTGTCGATTACCAGCGCCTATAGCTCGGGTACCGCTGTGGGATCTACAGAGACTGCCTATAATGAAGATGATATTCTTGCCAACAGCGCTTTTACCGATACTGTGCTGATACAATATGGTGCAGCTACCACGGTGACCAATCCACTGAGCGGGGAAGGGGTATCCGTAACCGTTAGTGGCGACGATGTGGTTGTTGACGCGACTGCGGCGGGGGTGGCTTACCAGGTGCAGGGCTCGGCGTCGAACGGATCGCTGAAACTGTACAGCGAAAAGAAATTTGCCTTGGTGTTAAATGGTCTTACACTGTCGAATGACGACGGCCCGGCAATTAATATACAATCGACAAAGCGCGCCTTTGTGGTGTTGGCTGCCAATACCAGCAACAGCCTGAGCGACGGTGCGAACTATACGGTGAGTGATACAGAAGACCAGAAGGCAACTTTCTTCAGCGAGGGGCAGCTTATCTTTTCAGGCACCGGCAGCCTCACCGTGGCGGGTAATTACAAACACGCTATTTGCAGTGACGATTATATAAGGGTGGTGGAGGGAGATATCAGCATCAGCAAAGCCGCTACTGATGGCTTCCATACCAATGAGGCGTTTATCGCCGACGGAGGGACAATATCGGTAACGGCGGCCAGCGATGGTATTGAATGCGAAGAAGGGTATATTGTTATCAACGATGGTCAGTTTGTAATGAATACGGGCGACGATGGCATGGCGGCTTCTTATGAAGGTACAGATGAGGCAATCGTTCCTTATGTGGTGATTAATGGCGGATCGATCGAGGTGAATTCGACCGAAGGCGAAGGTATAGAAGCAAAGAACGCGTTAACTATCAACGGCGGTACCATCAAGACCATTACAGCCGATGACGGGCTGAACGCAGGGACGGCCATCAATATCAATGCAGGTACGATCTATTGCCGGAGTACGGATAATGATGCCATCGATTCGAACGGAGAGATGACGATTACCGGCGGCCTGGTGCTGGCGGTGGGGGCGCGGCAACCCGAAGCGGGTTTTGATTGCGACACCCGTACGTTTACTATTACCGGAGGACTGGTCGTTGGCATCGGCGGGGCTACCAGTTCACCCACTGCCAGTGTGAGCAAAGTGCCTTCGCTGATTATGGGTGGTGGAACCTCGGGCCAGTTGCTGCATATCCGTTCAGCCGACGGTACCGAGGCGCTGACTTTCGAGGCGCCGGTGAGTTATAGCACGCTGTTGCTTGCCGGATCGAAGCTGAAGCAAGGCGATACCTACACGATTTACAGTGGCGGAACCGTGGAAAGCGGTGAAACCTTTTACGGATTATATACGGGAGGCACTTATAGTGGTGGTACGGCCGGAAGCAGTTTCACCATCAGTACAACCGTAACCGTTATTGGGGGCTCAGTGAGCCGGGGTTAAGGCTGGTTTTAGGATTGGCAGCGATTCGGCGTCCGGCTATACGGGCGCCGTTTTGCGTAAAGAGCTGCAGGAAGGGATGGCGTCCTAGTGTTCCGGGAATCCGTTTGTTTACCCGGTTACCGGCCGGGATGGTCCAAAAATCGAAGCAAAGGGGCCGGTAATCGAATGGATTTTTTGGGTGCGGGGTATTTTCCATCTTTGTATTGTCAACAGCACGAAATCTGATCCTAAGAAAACCGGTGATCCCCATCCCTTGGAAGACTGTAGAAATCCACGCAGAAAAATCATTGTCCGGTCCATTATCCGTTGAAGTTCAGTAGAAATCGTCCATTCAAAAAGACTCAACCGCTCCCCGTCCAGGAGCGGTTTTTTGTTGCCGTCAGCAGGCGCTGGTTTGCCGTCATCTGCCGGTTGTGCTGTTTAACCGCCACTAACCGTTTTAGGTGTTTTTGCCGGTGGCCCCACCCCTTTGCGGGGAAGAAAATTTTGATTATTATTAGAGACTGCCAGGCCTTTAAGAAGGCCTGCAAGCCCTGCCGCTGACCCCACTTCAATGGGACTCAGGAGCCGAAGGTTTGCGAAGTGTTGGAGGGGATGAATGGGTCAGGTGAATATTTTTTGCCGAAGCGGGGGAACTATATATGGTAAGATATCATTACGCGGATTGCCGAAGAAGCGCAATAGGTATTGCGCAATGATCTTGATTGATTTACAGAGTAAAAGTGATGGATAAAATCAAAGATGTGTTAAGGTATTATCGGATTATCTGGATCAGGAATGATCTGCCGGCCGGGTTATCCGTATTTTTTGTGGCTCTGCCGCTTTGCCTGGGCATTGCACTGGCCTCGGGCGCTCCGCTCTATGCGGGCCTTCTGTCAGGTATTATTGGCGGTATGGTGGTGTCTCTGCTCAGTGGATCGCAACTGGCAGTATCTGGCCCCGCGGCCGGGCTTACCACTGTTGTAAGCGCATCCATCATCTCCCTCGGAGATTACAAGGTTTTCCTGCTGGCCGTGATCGTAGCCGGGGTGTTTCAGCTTATCCTCGGGATACTGAAGCTCGGTGTTATTGCGAACTATTTCCCGTCGTCGGTGATCAAAGGCATGCTGGCCGCCATTGGCATTATTCTTATTTCCAAGCAGATCCCCATTGCTTTGGGGTACGACCAGCCCGATTTCTGGACAAGCGGTATCGTTGGTCTGTTTAGGAAATACCGGTTCCCTGGACACATTGAAACTTTCGGCAGTCATTTTACAGCAGGCGCCATTCTCATCGCCCTGATTTCTATTTTTATCATGGTAATAATGCAGCGGCCCTCGGCAAAGAAGCTGAAGATTATCCCGGCGCCATTAGTGGTGGTATTGGCAGGCACCCTGGGCAATTTTGCTTTTACACGAATGGCCCCTGACCTGGCACTAAAGCAATCCCAACTGGTTAATATCCCAGCGAATATTTTTTCTGACATCTCTTTTCCAGACTTCAGTAAACTTTTTTCGGTGGCCGAAATAGGGAAGGACGGTGTTATAATCGGCTTGCTTGCCACCCTGGAAACCCTGCTTTGTATTGAGGCTATTGATAAGCTGGACAGGCGTAACCGGATTACCCCCGTGAACCGGGAACTGGTTGCGCAGGGAGTTGGGAATATCACCTGCGGATTGCTGGGTGCTATTCCTATAACAGCCGTGGTTGTGAGAGGGGCGGCCAATGTGGATGCAGGAGGACGGACAAAATTATCAGCGTTTACCCACGGTCTTTTTCTTTTATTGGCTGTTGTGCTTTTCCCTTTCCTCCTTAACAAAATTCCTTATGCCTCGCTGGCGGCGATACTTCTCATTACCGGTTATAATCTGACCAAACCGAAATTGTACCGCAATATGTGGAGCCTTGGATTGAAACAGTTTATACCGTTTATGATAACCGTTTCAGTGATCGTTTTCACCGATTTGCTTATCGGGGTTAGTATCGGGTTGCTGATTTCCGTGTACTATATCATCCGGAATAATTTTAAGGCAGAATACAAAATTACAGAAACATCCAGGGGCGAAGCAGGCAGCTACCTGATAAAGCTCAATACCAATGTTACTTTTCTGAATAAGGCAAACCTGAAGAAAACACTGGATGATGTGCCTGATAATGCGGTATTAACGATTGACGGCAGCGAGTGTAATTTTATTGACTATGATATTCTTGAGATAGTGGGTGAATATGAAAACAAGGCAAAAGAACGGAAGATTAAGCTGATCCTCAAAGGAATTGAAAGAGTGAATCTGATAGCGGTTCATTAGTACGGGCGTGATTTATAAACTATATACGGGTAAAAACCAATATTGAAATAACCACAAGGGTGAAGGATAGTTACCAGGTATTTGTTGAAGATTTTATAAAGGAGAACATGTTGGTGGTGTGCCGGTTTGTTCAAAACAAGCTCTTCAACATGTAGATTTGTACGGCGGCGGGCAACAGGGCAAGAATAGCCCCTGATGAATACAATGACAAAGAACAAATTGACAGTTTCAATTATACTCGGTCCGGACTGCGAACTGGAGGCGATTGCTTTGAGGAGTTTCCTGGAATACCTCGGTATTGTGGTTGTGCTGCGGCCCATTGGCAGGCCGCTGGACCTGATGGCTATCCTGGATGGCGACCCGCAAACGGGGATTTCGGAATTCTTGCTATTTTGCTTTCACGGAGAAAATGGAAAATTCATCATGCCCGTAATTTCCGACGACCTGTATGAGGCGAACGAACCGAAGGGAGATGTTGGACCGGAGCATATTGAAAGGTTCTCTACCCTAAATGGGCAGCAGGTTATAGCAACCGGTTGCACAGTGGGAAACAGCCAAATGGCAAAAAGCTTTTTGGCTGCCGGCGCAGCGAGCTATACGGCTGCAGGGGAATATCCCGAAGGAAATGCCGTTCTGGTTTTTGTAACTTCTTTTTTCTACCATCTGATGCGGGGCGAAAAATATTCGGATGCTTTTGAAAAAGCAAGGAATATAGACAATGATACCCTGTTATTCAGGAAATTTGAACCTTGAATATCGATATGTCAGCTTGGTGTAGTACGGTATGAATCCTTTTTGAATAAATAGCATATAAGATGAAAAGTGTGGTAGTATTTTGCGGAGCAAGCCCGGGGTCAGACGAGAGGTACCAGTTGCAGGCGGCTCTGCTGGGAGAAGCATTGGCAAAACGGGCCATTACATTGGTGTATGGCGGTGCAAATGTGGGGCTGATGGGTGCAGTGGCCAACGGCGCTTTAAAGCAGGGCGGAAGGGTAATCGGTGTATTGCCCAGGTTTTTGAAAGCGAAGGAAATTGCACACGGGCAGTTGACGGAGCTGCTGCTGGTTGACACCATGCATGAAAGAAAAACCAAAATGAATGAGTTGTGCGAGGGCGTGATCGCGTTGCCCGGCGGCTTTGGCACAATGGAAGAGTTTTTCGAAATGCTTACCTGGGCGCAACTGGGCCTTCACCGGAAACCCATTGCCATTTTGAACATAGACGGTTTTTATGATCCGCTTATCCAGCTCGTGCAGGAAATGGTTGACAAAGGCTTTTTAAAAAAGGTGAACCAGGAAATGCTTTTGGTTCACGATAACATAGAGACGCTGCTGGGAAAAATGCTTCAATACACGGCCCCTTCTGTAGGAAAATGGATTTCAAATGAAACTGTCTGAGCGTCCTGGTACCCCTGCCTGGCGATATGCAGGTGCTATGGGTAATAACCTGGTATATATCTGCGAACACCGGAAATGAAGAAAATAGTTGCCATAAACGGAAGCGCCAGCCGGAACTTTCAAACGATCAGCCACCCCGGGAGGTGTTGCGCTTCAGGGAGAAAATCAGGCAGTCGGATGGTGTGCTGATTTGCACGCCCGAATATGTATTTAGCCTTCCCGCCGGGTTAAAAAATGCCCTCGAGTGGTGCGTTTCTTCGGAGGTGTTCGCAGGAAAGCCCGCAGCGCTTATTACTGCCGCTGCAAGTGGTGATAAGGGGCACGAGGCATTACAGCTGATCATGCAAACACTTATGGCCCGGTTTACGCCAGGTACCACTCTGCTGATCAAAGGCATCAGAAGCAAGGTGGATGAGGCGGGAAATATAGTTGATCGTCAGTTAGAGAAACGCATGATAGAGCTGATCGGACTGTTTGACAAGGAGATCAGTTGAATGATTGTGAAAGGGGTAGTGATTGCTTTCTGATAGTACCGTTTATCTATAAATCTATATGACCAGAGTAATAATAACTGTTTTTGCATTGGTTTTTTTGATTTTGTCCTGCAAGGAGCGGAACGGCTATACCTATGCTATAAAAGATTTTAGAAAGGCTGTTCAACCTGGCCTTTTCAAAATAGTTGAAAAAGGATTTGTCAGTGAGTCAGATAGCACATTGGCAGGTATGGCAACTGATGAGGAGCTGAAAAAATTAACGCATTCAGAACATCCGGTTTTGAGGGCTTCGGCATTCAGGGAAATGATTAAACGGAATTCATTTGACCATTTATCACTTATCCTACATCACCTGGATGATACCGCGCTGGTAGCGACCGACGGCGGAGAATTTGGCATTTGGTACAGAATGGTGTCTGACGACATTTTGCAGGAATACAATTGGAAAAGCCAGGAGGAGAAAAACAAAGTGGTTGATGAAGTTATTACCAGGCATAACTATCTACGTGCAGCTTATCTTATTCTGCCTGAAATTGATCCCGATGAGAAATATTATCCTTATATAAAGCTTATGGCAACACGCCCCCGGCGTTTGTCTAACGCCGGATATGAGTTGGATTTCGATGATGTGGAATATGCTTTGTATGGATTGGCTATGTTTAAAAAGAGAGAAGACGTTAAAATAATTAAGACACATTTGGCCAAAATATCTGGCAGCTGAGCGGTACTTCCTTCGGGCTTTTGAGGGATTTTCCCGATACTGCATATTGGGATATATTGCAAAGGTATCATCGCAGAAGGTTTTACAGGTTTTCGGGCGACAATCAGGATGGTTTTACCGGCAACCCGAATAACCGGGCCCGGTCTGAGGATTTCATTTCCGCATTAGTGGCGCAGGAAAATAAAAAGAGCAGCGCCTTATTGGATACGATACTGCAGCGACTACCCTCTATTACGTGCATACCCCATCGGCGGGAGGTTGAAGACATGGTAGTCATGAAAGTATGGGACTTTCAAAGTCCGATATATGATGAGTTAAGAACTAAAATAAGAAAGAAGGCAGCGAGAATACTGAACGACCGGATTACCATTCTATTGGATTCATCTGTAATTGCACGCGACACTATTAAGCCGTATATCAGGTGGTAACCGCGGCATTATCCCGCATGGAAGCCGGAGAAAAAAGCCGGCAACCCCGTAAACACCCGCCGCCTGCTACAACAATCGTAAGATGTCCTTCTCTATTGCTTGGGGCGTTGTAGTGGGTGCAGATCTTTTATAAGGTACCCCCACCCTGTATACCAGGAACTTGGTAAAATTCCATTTGATGCGGCTGCCCAGAAACCCTCCCAGTTTTTTCTTTAGGTATTTGAATACAGGGTCGGTATCGGGCCCGTTCACCTTGCATTTTGCGGTGAGGGGAAAGCTGACGCCGTGGTTTAATTTACAGACCTGCTCCATGCTTTCATTTGTTTCCGGCTCCTGCCCGGCAAACTGGTCGCAGGGAAACCCCAAAACAACCAATCCCTTTTCTTTATAATGCTGGTGCAGCGCCTCCAGTTGTTCAAACTGCGGCGCGAGCCCGCACCTGGTAGCGGTATTCACTACCAGCACCAGCTTTCCCCTGAAACCGTCAAATGAAATTGTTTGTCCGCCAGGGGTTTTTGCCTGTAAAGCATAGAAATCCTCATTCATAACCCAATGTAAGCAATAGACAGGCTATCGGCGTCAGCACCTTCGTTTTTTTACCTGAAGGGGTCGGGGCAGGCAACACCGGTGGTCTGTTGGCTGTCAATGGTTGACCCCGGTTAGGCGACTGCCATTCGATCGGTTACCTGGGCGGTATCGGCGGAATCACCCGGACAAACGGAGAACCGTTTTCCCATGCTGTATTTATAAGGAATAACAGGAAGAAATGATGTGGCAGCGATAGCACTTTATATATGCAAAAGGCCGGCTGATTTTTAATCGCCGGCCTTTTAAGTATGGATTGGGTTTAAGGGTTTATTTTCCCCAAACAGCCCAGGTGGCTGTCCAGTCGGTAGTGCCGTCTAAAGCACCCCTGTAATCAACCTTGTCAAAGAATGAATCGTTCAGCGTGCCGAAATCGAACAGGGCACCGGTGAGCACGGGCGAACCTGTTTTGGGCGCCAGGTTTGGAGCTGCATTGTTGAACGGATCGTTCAGCATCACATCGGCATCGAGAACAGTTTTGTATTCACCGGTGGTTTCTGCAGTGATCGACTCAATTGAATAGGAAGAAACACCCTCGATGGTTTTACCAAGTTCTACATCAATTACCTTTCCGGCAGCGGTTGTCAGGAAGCTGTTGTAGAAGGCGCTGGTGCCTTTAATATAATATCCGATAGTGGAATCTTCCTGCAAACGGAGCCCGCCTTTCTGGCTGCCGATCACGATCGAGTTGGCCAGAACAAATTTAGAACCTCTTCTCCAACGCATACCCCAGCCATAATCGGCCGATGTGCCGGCCTCATTGTTGGGGCCAATAGCGGTGAAGTTAGACAGTACAGGGAAGGTAATGGGTGCGCGCGACAGCAGGAACCCGTTGCTGGGGTTTACATTGTCCACCTCAAAATTGTTCGATACATCACCACTGGTTCCTTTCGCATCGGTGAAAGCAGGGTCTTTGATGGAAATGGCATATTGAATCTTACCTCTGTAACCGTCGTCCATATCAAAGTCGTCGTCGGCACAGTTATAAGCGATCAGGTGTTTACAGTTGACGGTGCCACCGAAAAATTCAAAGGCGTCGTCGAGACCCCGTACTACCTGTATATAATCGATGGTAGTACCCGATCCCACCGCATACAGGCTGAGACCATTCACTTCATCGCCGGGGTTAACCGCTTTTCCGGCGTATTCAATACGCACATATTTCATTACGCCCGAGTTGTCGGCATCGTCGCTTCCGCCGAAGGCACTGTAAGCAGCGTCAACACCACCCTCAATCACGCTGTGGTTGCCGTTGCCGGTTGCCTGTCCTACAAGCATTACACCTCCCAGGTCACCGGGCTGCGGTTTGGATTCGTTGGAAGTGAATACGATGGGTGCTTCGGCGGTGCCACTAGCCTGGATCTTCGCGCCGCGGTAAATAACCAGTACGCCGGCAGAGTCTTTGTTGGAAACGATTTTCGTGCCGGGGTCGATGGTGAGCGTAGCACCGTTGGTAACGTACACATAGCCGCGAAGCCGGTACACTTTGTCGGCTGTCCAATGCTGGTCGCTGCTGATCACGCCCCTGATATCGGGCGTTTTGCTAACGGGATCCGTGGGATCGGTAGGAACGGGATCCGGCGTGCTGTCGCTTTTTGAACAGCCGGTCAGGGAAGCCGCTACCACCAGGGACAATAGCGCCCCTGAAAACAAACTTTGCATAATCTTTCTTTAGTTGTATGTTTAAAAAGCTATCTGCCGAAATTGTATTTAATGCCCAGTGTTGCCGTAGTGCCGTACCGAACGGTGTTCATGATTTTATCGTTGGCGGCCTTGTAGCCGGTATTGGAAGGATTCACTTCGTATTTATAATACCAGGTATAAGGTTGCGCAAAGAGGTCGCTGATGGTCAGCTTCAGCTCCAGTTTTTTATCGAGGAATGATTTGCCGATCTGCAGATCCACCACATCACGCGGTTTTTCAAAAATATTAAGTGCGCCACCGCCGATGGCCCTGAACTTCAAACGGGGACCGATGCGGTTGTACAGCAGGTTAACGGAAAACAGGCTGTTGGTATAGTTGAGTCCGCCGTTTACCAGGTAAGGCGACTGGCCCTGCAACGGGCTGTTGACATTCAGGTCGCCGAACTTCACCGAACCCTTTATATAGGCAGCATTTGCATAGAAGATCAGTTTGTCGAAGAAAGCGCCGGTGATGAAGTCAAGCTTCTTGCGCAATTCCAATTCCACACCATACGATGAAGCATGGCTGGCATTCTGGTAGCTAAGTATATCGTTCCCTTTATTGACCTGTTCAATGGGGTTGGTGAAATATTTGTAGAACACACTGGCCGAGATGATTTCGCCGGCAGCCGGAAACCATTCATAACGGAGGTCTGCATTGCCGGTGGTTGCACGAACCAGATCGGGATTACCGCGAACCGCCACATAGTTGTCGTAGTCAAACACGTTGTACTCGGCCAGCTCGCGAAACTCGGGGCGGTTAACGGTTTGCGATCCTCCCAGGCGCAGGTTGGTATTGTTGTTGACGGCATAGGTCAGCAACAGGGAGGGCAGGATGTCGGTATTGTCGTAGTTTTTGGCGGCCCTTCCTTTGGAAGTGAGTTGCTGATTGTATTTCTCCAACGACCCCCCAGGTCAGCTTCAGGTTATCGTTGAACTGGTTGTCCAGCATCAGGTAACCCGCGTTTAAGAGCGCTGTTCCTTCGTAGTTGGCAGAATTGGTTTCTATATTGGCGATGGTAAGCCGGTAGTTATCGATATTACCCGGAGAGAATAACGTGCCGAAACTGGTTTCTTTTGTTTCCCGGATGGTAACGCCGGTGAAATTAAGCGATGCATAACCCAGGGCATCGACCTCCACATTACGGTTGCGGTAGTAGTTCATAGTACCCACTTTCAGCTTCTGCGAATGGCCGAACAAATCGAAACGTTTCGTCGCATTTACCGAAGCACCATAGATAGACTCACCCAGGAAAGAATATACACGCCCGGCATTGCGGATCTCCGGCGAATTTTCGTTGCTGAGCTTCAGGTAATAATCGCCGCCATTCTCAGGCGTGCGATAGCTCAGTATCTTCTGGTCGGGTTGGTTTTTATAGGTGTAGCCATAAGAAGCATTCCAGTCGATCGACAGGCTGTTGTTCAGCTGGTGCAGGCCTTCCAGTACCGAATTCAACAGCCCGTTCTGGTTCACTTCGGTATTGCTGCTCTTGATCAGGAAAGACTGGCCTTCGCCGTTTTCATAGTTGGCCCCGCTGCGCAGCCCCAACGTCTTTACAAAACTGTTGTTGAACAGGTTCTTGAAAGAGAGCTTGCTTTTGCGATAAGAATAGGTAAGGTTCAATAAAGCCGTTATATTGTTTTTTTCATCGTAATTGTTCGTATTGTATTCGTATACATTACGTTTTACTACGTCAAATTCGCTTCTGCCGCGGTCGCCGACGGCGCGGCCGGTCGAATACCCCAGGTTGTACACGTACCCCAGCTTGTTGCCGTTTTTATAAATGCTGGTATTGCCGCCGGTATAAGAAAGACTGATATTGGGCAGGCTTTTGATAGCGGGGTTGGAACCGAAAGTATTGGAGAACAACTTGGTGGTTGCTATTTTGAAATCGTCCGATTGCGAAATGAATCCATTCCTGTGCCGGTAAAAAGGACCTGGAATCAACCGCGAGTTATCCAGGAACCCAAGCTGGTCGAGGCTTCCGTTGGGATAGCCCTTGTAGAAATTCTTACCGGTGGTAAGGGTGTTATAACCGATCGAGAGGTTGAGCTCGCTGATGGGGCGGTTGGGATAATCTTTGGTAAAGATCCTGATGGCGCCGCCGGCAAAATCGCCCGGCAGGTCGGGCGAAGCCGATTTGTTGATCACGATATTGTCAACAAGAGAAGGCAGGATGTCAAAGGCAAAAGCTTTTTTATCAGCTTCTGTACTGGGCAATACGGCATTGTTCAGCAGCGATACATTATAGCGTTCGCTGAGACCGCGAATGATCACGAATTTATTGTCCTGGATGCTGGCGCCGCTTACGCGCTTCAATACTTCGCCGGTATTGCGGTCGGGCGACTTACGGATCATTTCGGCCGAAATGCCGTCGGAAATAGCGGAGGCATTTTTCTGCGCATTGTAAAGAGAAGCGGTTGCTTCGCGGCGCGCACTGCTGCTTACCACCACAACACCTAATTCCTTACCTGCTTTTTCCATCAGGAACTGCAGCGGAGCAAGGTCCTTTGAACCGGTAGCTACAGATTGCGTATTATCGGCGAAACCGATATTGCTGATGGTGATATTGTATTTTTTGCCGTCGGGCAGCGAGAAGAAGAACTGGCCTTCCACATCGGTTCGGGCACTGGCAGAAAAACTGTTTTCTCCGCTGACAGATACGGTGGCGCCTACCAGGGGTGCACCGTTTTTGCCGTCGAGCACTTTCCCCGACACCTTGGTTGTTTTCACCTGCGCAAAAACAGGCAGAACGGCCAGGGCCAGGAGCAGGGTGTATAGTATATGGGTGTATCCCTTTTTCATGCTGTGATCATTTGCCGGCAAAGCTATCCGGGCATTGTTAAGGGAATGTTACCAGTTGGTTACCTGTATATTAAATGATCGTTACGCAGGTAATCTGCCGTTAATTTTACCGCCTGTTATGAAAGATGCGAACCAGTATTCGGAAGCCGAAATACAGGAAATTTACCTGGCCTACCGGCAATGCCGCTTTTTCCCCGAAAAACTTCAGCTGCTGCACCAGTATTTCGGTATCCTGCCGGCGGGTTATCCCTTTTTTGACCCTGAAGGAAAAATGTTCAGCAATGCCGGCACGCTGGCGCATTTGATAGAGCTGCTGGAAGAAGAGCGGCGAAAGGTGTACCAGCCCCATTGGCATTTTTCGTTTGGCGCCAATGAATATGTTTTCCAGTTGCCCCTGGCCGCCCAGCAGTTTGCCACCTGGAACCAGTTTGTGATCGATGCATTTATCCAGCAGGATCATTCATTCAGGTCGTTGTTTGAGCTGGTGGAGAACAAGCTCGCATCGGCCGATAGGATGAAGGAGATGTATACCCGGATGAGAAACCTGCTGACCGCTTTTGCAGACATTCTGCAGAAGCACGATGTAAGGAATTTTCACTGGCAGTTCATCAATGTATTTATGCGTGGTTACAATGATGCCCGGCAGCGCCGGATGCAAACCCTTCCGGCACGAAAAAAAATCATCGAGCTGTACCTCTATGCGCAGGGCACCATGCATGCCCGTTTGCTGGCATTGCTTGAGCAGAAAGCCAGCGCCGGCCAGGAATGGCTGAAGAAAATGGAGCTGGTGAACGAGCTGGGTGTCATCGATTTTCTCCGCACCCAGTTTGCCCGCCGCGACTTCAGCAGTCATGAAAGCAGGCTGGTAGAGGCCCTGGGAGTGCTCACCGGCGAAACCGATAAAACGGCGGTACTGAAATACCTGCGCGACAACACCCTGCTATAGGTGCCCTGTTTTTGAACCGTTTAACAAAAAATCAGGCGCTTTCCCACCCCCGGGCCTTAGATTTGCCTTTCACAAGTAAAACACGCATGAAAAAAATCTATCTGATTGCCTGCCTGCTGTTAACGGCCGCCCTTCCCCTTTCGGTAATGGCGCAGAAAGACAGCGCGGGGTTCGATTCGCACCAGGCATTTGCACCTGATTTTTATCCTTACCTGGGTGATAATATCCGCGCGGCCGACGGTACGCCGGGGCCCGACTACTGGCAGAACCGCGCCGATTACAATATCGCCGTTACCCTCGACGACCAGTTGCACAAAGTAAGCGGTAAGGTTACCGTAACCTATACGAATAACAGTCCGCAGCCCCTTAGCTTCCTCTGGCTGCAGCTCGATCAGAATATCTATTCCCAAAGCTCACGGGCGGTAGCAACCACCACCCTGAATGGCGGCCGCTGGGCCAATGCGAAAGATTTCGATGGCGGGTACACGATCAGGGATGTGGTACAGGAAGGCGGCAAGGCCCTGGCACACCAGGTGACCGACAGCCGCATGCGGGTCAGTTTGCCCACAGCGCTGAAAGCAAAAGGCGGAAAAGTGAGCTTCTCCATCGACTTCTCCTATATTGTTCCCGAATACGGAACCGATCGTACCGGTCGTTTGAATACAAAGAATGGCTGGATCTACGAGATTGCACAGTGGTACCCGCGTATGTGCGTGTACGATAACGTGGAAGGATGGAATACCCTGCCTTACCTGGGCCAGGGCGAATTTTACCTTGAGTATGGCGATATCACCTATTCGGTTACGGCACCCGCGAGCCATATTGTGGTGGGAAGCGGCGAGCTGCTGAATCCGCAGGAAGTATTGACCGCCGAGCAGCAGAAACGCTGGAAAGCGGCTGCCGGCAGCGATAAAACCGTGATACTGCGCGGTGTTGATGAGGTAACACAGGCATCGAGCCGCCCCGCCGGTAAAAGCCAGCTCACCTGGAAATTCAAATGTGTGAACACCCGCGACGTTGCTTTTGCCAGCTCAAAAGCATTTGTATGGGATGCCGCCCGGATGAACCTGCCCAATGGAAAAACAGCCCTCGCCATGTCGGCCTATCCCGCAGAAGTGGCCAGTGATTCGGCCTGGGGACGGTCAACCGAATATGTGAAAGGAGCCATCGAGTTTTATTCGAAATACCTCTATCCCTTCAGCTATCCGGTGGCTACGAATGTGGCGGGTATTGTAGGGGGTATGGAATACCCCGGTATTGTTTTCTGCGGATGGCAGGCAAAAAAAGGCGGTCTTTGGGGCGTTACCTCGCATGAGTTCGGGCACAACTGGTTCCCGATGATCGTAGGCTCGAACGAACGCAAGTACCCCTGGATGGATGAGGGTTTCAACACCTTTATCAATGGCCTGGCCGATAAAGCGTTTAACAACGGTGAATACGATGGCGGCCATATGAACCCGGATATGCTTGGCCGTTTCTTTTTCGGAGAGAGAATGGAGAGCATCTATAATATTCCCGATGTGATCCTGCCGCAGAACCTGGGTGTGCTGGCTTACCTGAAGCCGGGATATGGGCTGAAGTTGCTGCGCGAAACCGTGCTTGGCCCCGAACGCTTTGATTCGGCCTTCAGTTACTATGTGCACCAGTGGGCGTTCAAGCACCCCACGCCTTATGATTTCTTCCGTTGCATCGAGAATTATTCAGGCGAAACGCTCGACTGGTTCTGGCGTGGCTGGTACCTGAACAAATGGAGCATCGACCAGGGCATTAAGAGCGTGGCGTATGTAGACAACGATCCCGCGAAAGGCGCCATCATCACCATCAATAATTTCGGTAAGCTGCCCATGCCGGTAACGGTTGAAGTAACAGAGGCGAACGGCAAAACAGGCCGTACCACGCTGCCGGTGGAAGTATGGCAGAAGGGCGGCGAGTGGAAATTTGTATATAAATCAACTTCCAAACTGCAGGAAGTAAAGCTCGATCCTGATAAAATAGTACCTGACAGCAATCCGGCCAACAACAGCTGGAGCGAGAAAGCAGGATTTTAAACAAGCGTATGGCCGGAGAATACTATAAACAACAAACATTCGAAGGCCGGGATTTCACCGCAGGTAAGATGGCACCGGATGAATTCGATCATTGCGAATTCATCCGGTGCCATTTTGCCAATGCGACCCTCAGCCATGTTGAATTCAACAACTGTACGTTCCGCGATTGCGATCTCAGTTCGGTGAAGCTGAATGCAACCACGTTCAGCGAGGTACAGCTCATTGGCTGTAAATGTTTGGGCATTCATTTTGAAGCGGCCAATCCCTTCCTGTTTACTTTGAGCTTCGATCAATGCCAGTTGCATTTCAGTTCCTTTTTCCAGCGAAAAATGCCCGGCACCCGCATCCGGCATTGCCAGTTGCTGGAAGTGGATTTCACCGGGGCCGACCTCGAAGGCGCTGATTTTTCAGGCAGCGACCTGACCGGTGCTAAGTTCGAGCTTACGCGGCTCGATAAAGCCGATTTCAGGCAGGCGCTGCGGTTCCATATCGACCCCACAAAAAACTCATTGAAGAAAGCGCGGTTTTCGCGGGAGGCACTCTCGGGCTTACTGCTTACATTTGGTATCACCATTGAATAAAACACCATGAAACCATTCATTGCCATTGCTTCGCTTGCCGTGTTGTGCAGCTGCGGTTCCGCTCCTGAAAAGGAGGCTTCTGCAGCAGCCAGGAAAGACAGCCTGTATATATCCGGCAGCTTTGCGGGACTGGATACCGGCTATGTACTGTTGCGCTCGGCCAAAGACAGCGACCAGCCTTTTAGGGATTCACTGGTTATCAATGGTGGTCATTTTAACGGCGTGGTGCCGAGAACCGGGGTGGCGCCGCTGGTGCTGGAAGCAAACGGGCAGCAATTGGTGATGAATGCCACTGCGGGAGAAGCCGTTATTTCAGGCCAGGCCGACAGCGTAAACCGCGCGCGGGTAACGGGTTCGGCCATACCGGCCGATGAGGAAAAATACGAGGCTGCAGCCAAGCTGTTGAAAGACAGCCTGGAGGATTATTATTATCCCATCGCCCGGAAAATAAACAAAAAGACGCCGGCCGACAGCACAAAGGCTTTTTATGCCCAATGGGATGCACTGGAACAAAGAATACAGTCCACCGACAGCCTGTTCATCGTACAAAACCCGCAGTCGTATATTTCTGCCAGCCTGTTGTTCCGGAAACATTCTTATGACCCCAAGCTGGCGGTGTTCGAAGCAGATTACAAGCAGTTGACCGATTCGGTAAAAGCGGGTTATTACGGCAAAAAACTGTATGGCGCCCTGGAGCTCGTCCGCAAGCTGGACATCGGGCAACCGGCTATCGATTTTACGCTGCCCGATACAGAAGGAAAGCCGGTAAGCCTGGCTTCTTTTAAGGGTAACTATACGCTGGTTGATTTCTGGGCAAGCTGGTGCGGCCCCTGCCGGGCAGAAAACCCGTTTGTGGTATCGACCTATGGAAAGTATAAGAACAAGGGATTCCGCATATTGGGTGTTTCGCTCGACAATTCAAAAGAGAACTGGCTGAAGGCCATCAAAAAAGACAAGCTGACCTGGGCGCATGTAGCTGACCTGAAAGGCTGGGAAAGTGCCGCCGCCGCTGTTTATGGCATCAGGGGTATTCCTGACAATTTCCTGCTTGACAAAGACGGCAAAATTGTGGCGAAAGGACTGCGCGGCGAAGCCCTCGCACAAAAGTTGGCGGAGGTTTATCCCTAAATGATTATATAATGAAAAAACGTATATTGGAGAAAATCCCAATATATGCGTAATCCATTGAAATGGCTGCCGGCCATCGCTTTGTTATGGGCTTCCTGCAAGGAGGCCGTAAAAGAGGTCAAAGCGCCGAAGCTGTACACCGCGGCAGCCTTGCGTGAAAATGTGGCGGTAAGTGCGGCCGGTTTTAACAAAGACGAAACGGCGGTGCTGATCACCGATAACTCGACGGGTATTCTCAATGTGTATGAACTGAATGTAGCCGATTCGGGTAAGAAGGCGCTGACCCATTCTACCCGCGAATCTTTTTATGCCGTTGATTACCTGCCGGGGAAAGATGATTTCCTCTACACACATGACCAGGGCGGTGACGAAAATGCGCATATCTACCTGCAACGCGCCGGCGATACCAGCGCCCGCGACCTGACACCCTGGCCAGGCAGCACAAATAGTTTTTATGCCTGGAACAAAGAGAAGAGCGGTTTTTATTTTGGAAGCAACAAAAGAAATCCGAAGTTTTTTGATCTCTGGTACATAGATACCAGCTCCTGGAAGCCGGCTATTGTGTACCAGAACGACAGTGGCTATGCCATTGGTGCGATCAGCCGCGCGGGGCGTTATTTCGCCCTGGTGAAATCGGTCACCACCGATAAGAATGAATTATATCTCTACGACAACCAGGCGAAAAAATTAACGCCCGTAAGTCATGGTGAGGAAGCCGACTGGTGGCCGCAGGTATTTTCCATGAACGACAGTGTATTGTACCTGACAACCAATAAGGATACAGAATTCAGTTATCTCGCCGCCTATGATATTGCCGGCGGTTCGCTCACAAAAGCGTTCGAAGACAAATGGGATGTGACGGGAATGGACCTGAGCGAAACCGGCAAGTACCGCCGGATTTTCGTAAACGACGACGGCAAGAACAAGCTGTTATTGTTCGACAATGCCAGCGGCCGGCCGGTTGAATTCCCGGCCATTCCCGACGGCGACATCCAGGATATGATCATTTCGCCGTCGGAGAAGAACTGCATACTCACCATCGGCAGCAGCCGCAGCCCCAGCAATGTGTACGTGTACGGGTTTGAGAACAAAACCCTGAAGCGGCTCACCCATACCCTGAACAAAGAAGTGGATGAAGATGACCTGGTGAAAGCCGAAGTGGTGCGGTACAAATCGTTCGATGGAAAAGATATTCCCGCGATTTTTTACAAGCCGTTAACGGCCACTGCGCAGCACAAAGTACCGGCGCTGGTATGGGTGCATGGCGGGCCCGGCGGGCAGAGCCGCGTTGGTTTCAGCAACGGCATACAGTACCTCGTAAATCATGGTTATGCCGTGCTGGCCGTGAACAACCGCGGCAGCAGCGGTTATGGCAAAACGTTTTACAAGCTCGACAACAAAGACCATGGCTATGGCGATCTGAAAGATTGTATCTGGGGAAAGAAATGGCTGGCTTCGCAGGACTATATTGACAGCACGGCCATTGGTATCTATGGCGGCAGTTACGGCGGTAATATGGTGCTGAATGCGATGACCATGCATCCCGATGCGTTCAGGGTAGGCGTTGACCTGTTTGGCGTTACCAACTGGATGCGTACGCTGAAGAGTATTCCGCCTTATTGGGAAAGCCAGCGGAAAGCCCTGTACGATGAAATGGGTGATCCGTTTACGGCAGACAGTGTGCTGCTGAAAGCAACATCGCCTCTGTTCCATTATGAGAAGATCCGCCAGCCGCTGCTGGTGTTCCAGGGTGCCAATGATGTGCGGGTGCTGCCGGTAGAGAGTGAAGAGATCGTTGCCGGTGCGAAGAAGAACGGGGTGCCGGTGGAGTATGTGGTTTATCCCGATGAAGGCCATGGCTTTGCGAAGAAGGCCAACCAGGTAACGACCGATGAAAAAACGCTGGAGTTTTTAGATAAATACCTGAAGGCGAAACCTGCCGGGAAATTGCCATGAAGGAGTCAGTAAGAGCAGCATTGTTGCTGATGACGGTCTTGTATAGCCGGTATTAAATAGTAAATTTGTAGTGTATTTAACCTGAGTTGTATGGAAGAACTGGTTTTTATGGTAGAAGAAAGCCCGGAAGGAGGGTATATAGCCAAAGGGCTGGGGGTGTCTATTTATACACAGGGAGATACCCTGGATGGGTTGAAGGCGTCGGTTGTTGATGCCGTCCGTTGTCATTATGATGATGGGAAAAGAAGGATTATACGGTTGCATATTGTTCGCGAAGAAGTGATTGCTGCATGAGAATCCCCCGTGATCTGAGCGGTTTAGAGCTTATCAAATACCTGAAGCCTTATGGATATGTGGTGTCACGGCAAACGGGCAGTCATGTTCGCATTACAACGGAGAAAAATGGCCAGCATCATGTGACCATTCCGCGTCATGACCCGCTTAAAATAGGCACATTAGCGGCTATATTGACAGATGTTGCCAGTCATATTGGGAAAACAAGAGACGAGCTGTTACAGGAATTTTTTGGCAAATGAGTTGTTTAACCCGCCGGATCTTGCTTAAACACCTTTTCCAGCATCTCATATAATTCCGGGTGCTTTTGCCGCAGCAGTTCCGGCCGCTCAAAAAAATACTCGCTGGCTACGGCGAAAAATTCCGCCTGGTTGGTTGCCCCATAGGGATTGATATCCGACTTGTTGGCCCTGATGTCCTGTATCTGGCGGTGGATCATATCAAGCCAGGGAATCGTAAACTGCCGGCTGAGCAGGGCTTCGGGTAAACCGTCTGCTGCGCCATCGGCTTTGTCGAGCAGGTGCACAAATTCATGTATCCCCGTGTTCTCCTTGTCTGTTTTGTTGGAAAAACCTTCACGCAGCGCCGTTTTGCTGAGCAGCATTTTTCCATTCATATAACCGCTGCCGACCATGCCCATCAGGTTGCGGTTATCGCCGGTCGACTGAAAATTTTCATTGAAACGATCGTCGTAGATCAGTACATCGGTCAGGTTGGTATAATGCCATTCCTTAAAGCCGAATATCGGGATCACCGCACTCGCTGCCACCAGCACCTTGTCGGTATCGGTGATGCTGGTATTGACAGGGTCAATGCGGGTTGCTTTCAGGAAACCGGTAACCTCCTGCACAAACCGCTGTTGTTCAGCCGGCGCAAGCTCCCGGTAATACCTTACTTCCGCCTGCAGAATCTGGCCGGTGTTTGCAGGTATGGGCCGTTTCTCCTCTTCGGCCCTGTTTTGTTGCCGCCAGAAATAAATACCGGCAAGCAGCGCCAGAAAGAAGAAAAGTCCGAACATGGTCTGAATATAACCGGCTTATTTTACCTGGTAGGCATATACCGAATTGTGGAAGAAAGTAGGTACGTACAGTGTTCCGTTGGCGGGATCATAACCGATGTCGGCCGCGTTTATCTTTTTATCTATGGTATTCAGCAATTCTGTTTTGCTGCCGTCTTTTTTTATATAATACACGGCGCCGGACCACGACGATACAATGAAATCACCTGACCTGGTCTGCTCTATACCATCGGTACTCGGCTCCATACCATCGGCGATCTTGATGTGCCCGCCCGCATTGACCTTATACAGCGCTCCTTTGGCAACAAAGTAGAAGCCGTCGGCGGTGCTGAGCACGCCGTTGATGCCTTGCAGGTCGGAGAGGTATTTTGTTATTTCGCCCTTGCTGTAACGGAAAATTTCCCCGTTTTTGGAATCCGACACATATACATCACCGTTAGCCGCCACCGTTACATCGTTGAGCGTGCCCGCGCCGGCTACCGGTATATGCTTTTCTATTTTTGCGGCTTTCACATCTATCACCACCAGCTCATCCACATCGGCCACATACAATTTGCCTTTATACAAACCCATGCCTTTCGGTGCATTCAGCCCTTTTACCCATTCCACTACCAGGTTTTTGCCGTCGGATCCCATTTTTCCGATCGACCCCTTGCCGTCTTTTCCCCAGGGCTCACCGTCAATGTTCGACACATAGAGGGTCTTGGAAGCAGGATCGGGCAGTACACTCTCGGGCACTTTCCACACAGCGTCTGTTTTCCATAATTCCACCAGGGTTTTCTCCTGTGCATGTAACAGGTAAGCGGCCAGCACGAAAACCGCTGTCAGGAAAATAATTCTTTTCATACGCTTTGTTTTATTGGTCCGTTAAAAAAATACGACGGTGCAAATCAGAGAACCAGTAGCTCCTGCGGCAGTTTATAGGCCGAGATGTTCCGCATCACTGTGCGCCCGTCGGCTTCGGTTACCCGAAGCCGGATAGATTTCAGCGTTGCATCGGGAAAACACAGGATACGTTTGTGGCCGATGGTGGTTCCTTTCAGCACCTCGGTGCTGCCGTCGCTTTTTTCCAGCAGCAGTTCGAAGGCGGCCACCATTTGGCCGGATTGCAGGTTTTCTTCCAGCATTACCGTGTTTACGGTTGCGGGTGAAGAGAACCGAATGGTCTGCCGGCTGCGGTTGTATTTTCCCAGGGGTGTAGCGAATGCGCTTTCCAGCAGCTGCCTGAATCCCATCAGCGACAAAGAATCGTTTTCGTGTATGCGCCCGCGGGTATCGGGTGGTACGTTCAGCAAAAACGTGGCGCCCCGGCCCACCGACTTCAGGTAAAGATGGAACAGCTCAACCGGCGATTTCACCTTACTGTCTTCTTCGGCATGCCAGAACCAGCCCGGGCGGATGCTGACATCACATTCTGCAGGTACCCAGGCCTGGCCGAAACGGTTGCCCTGGTTCAGCGTGTCGGGCTTAGGCGCACCGGCACCGGGCGTAAACCCGGCCGTATCGAGCCGGTTCCAGTTGGTGGTGCCCGCAATGCCTTTCTCATTACCTACCCAGCGGATATCGGGACCCACATCGCTGAATATCACCGTTTGCGGGCTCATGCTCCGAACAGTTTGCCGGAAGAGCGCGAAATCGTAGACCATTTTTTTGCCGTTGGGCCCTTCGCCGTTAGCGCCGTCCCACCATAACTCCCAAATGGGACCATAGGCGGCAAAGATCTCTTTCATGGTATTTACATACACTTCATTGTAAGCCGGTGTGCCGTAAGCGGGATGGTTACGGTCCCACGGTGATATATATACGCCGAATTTGATGCCGCCCCGTTTGCAGGCTTCCGACAGCGATTTGAGAATATCGCCCTGGCCGTTCTGAAAGGGGCTCTGGGCAATGGTGTGGGTTGAATATTTGCTGGGCCAGAGGCAGAAGCCATCATGGTGTTTGGCGGTAAGGATAATGCCCTTGGCGCCCGATTGTTTGGCAATGCGCACCCATTGGTCGCAGTCGAGCGCACTGGGGTTGAATATTTCTTCTTTCTCATCGCCATGCCCCCATTCCTTGCCGGTGAAGGTATTGGGCCCGAAGTGAATGAACCAGTAATACTCCATGTCATGCCAGGCCAACTGCTGGGGTGTGGGTACGGGCCGGGTCTGCGCACCGGCGCCGAGAGCGGTTAAAAGCAAGAGAGAGAGGAATAATCTTGACATTGTCATTTGTTTTTTATGGCGCGTAGCATTTCTCTTTTCCTGGCGGCCCCGGTATTTTTTCCACCTGGTAACCGGCGGACAGCAAAGCCCTTCGCACATCGCCTTTGCTGCAATAGGTAACCAGCACGCCGCCGGCGGACTGTGCCGTGTACAATTTACTAAAAACGGCGGGCGTCCACAACTCAGGTTGCGCACCGGGTGCAAAGGCGTCGAAATATACCAGGTCGATGGGCAGCGATGGGCAGAAGTCTTCCAGTTTTTCCTGTCGTTTGCAAAGATAAAAGCCGGGAACGATTTCGGTAAAATGATCCCACTCACAGTCATGCATAGCCGCAAATACAGGCTCCAGTTCCGCTTCGTTCAGCAATGTATGGTAATGAAGGCGGTTAGTGACGCCGGCGGGCAGTGGATACTGTTCCAGCGCTTCATAATGCACCGTATGGCCGGCAGACTCGCGGCAGGTAAGCAGTGCGTTGAGCCCCGTGCCGAATCCCATTTCCAGTATATGGATGTTTTTTTTCTCGGGTTGCAGTTCCGTCAGCCGGCGCCAGCCCGCATTGATGAAAACATGCATTGATTCACGGATGGCGCCGTGGGTGGAGTGATAGGTCACTGCCATCGAAGGAACGGCGATGGTGTCGGAACCGTCGCCCGTAGTCTGGATCACTCTTTCCATTTCGCAAAGTTATTTATCTTCCGCTTTATGAGCTACCTGGAACATCTGTCGAAAGACAGGAAACTGGCGTTGATCCTGCCTGCAACGCCGCTGAAGCTGAAACAGCGCAAGCAGGTGTACCTGCATCTTTGCGGGTCGATCATGAGCCAGCAGCTGTCTACCAAGGTGGCCGATGTGCTATGGGGCCGTTTCCTGGCCTTGTTTGAAGAAGACGAGCCCACGCCTGAGCAGATCATAGCGCTTGATCCAACCGTGTTGAGGGGCATCGGCCTTTCGAACGCTAAAGTGGCGTATGTACAAAATGTGGCCCGCTTCGCCATTGAACAGGGAATGGAATGGAAGCAGCTGAAAAAAATGAACAACGAAGAAGTGATTGCACACCTCACACAGATCAAAGGTGTGGGCCGGTGGACGACCGAGATGCTGCTCATGTTTGCCCTCGGCCGCGAAGATGTGTTCGCCATTGATGATTTCGGTATCCAGCAGGCTATGATTCGTCTTTATAAGCTGGACAATACCGATCGTAAGGCCTTTCGTGAAAAGATGCTGAAAATCGCGGCCAAATGGTCTCCCTACCGCACTTATGCGTGCATGCACCTGTGGAGATGGAAAGACCAGTGATCATTGCTGCAAAAGCTGCTGCAGCCGGGGCTGGGTGAGCAACCGCCGGTCCATCTGGTTGCGCACGCTGTCGCTGATGTGCCAGTTCATTACATAAGGTCCGGCCGACGTGGTATCTGATTTTATTTCGGGATCGTTGTATAAGTGAATGGGAATGTATTCGGCGCTGTGAAAGCCTTCGTGCGGCGCTTTTTTGTTCAGGTCGTCGATAAAAGTGATAAAGCGCTGGTCGTTTACGGTGGTTTGCATATCGAAAGCGCCGGTGATGGTCAGCAGGGGGGCAAAAGCGTCGTTGATAAAGGGACCGATCGGCTGCAGGGGCGTTGCCGATTGCGGACTGTTCGTAATATGCAGCACTTTCAGGGCAAGCTTTCTGCCACGGTCACGCACAACCGAATCAGGGCTGCTGGTGATGCTCAGTAAAATGCCGCGGATCATTTCCTGCACTACGCCGGCGCCGCTGTTGTCGAAATACCCGCCGTCTACAAAATAATTGGCGACCAGGTCGCTGCCGGGATGGCGGGGATCCTTATAGCTGTCTATGCGGCCTGCGGGACTTATAAACGGAAACCGCGCGCCCAATATCGCCGCGGTGCTTAAACGGATGGTTTTGTCGTTTTGCAGCAGGGCCAGCACATCCACTCGTTTGTTGTAAAAATCGCTGTCGAGCCGGATGGTCGATAATACGGAAGGGCTGCCGTCGCGTACGCGGGTGCTGTTGATGAATAAGATCGGCAGGGAATGGTCAATGCCTGTTTGGGTTACACACTGATCGAACCAGGTGGAATCAAAGCCGATGGCATAATAACTTTTGTCAGTTGCTTTTTCAAAGGCGTTCTCCAACGCATCGGCCCTGTCGGCATCGGGCACAAGCAGGTTGATGCCGGGTATGTAGTTGAAGAAATCCGGCCCCAGCATGCGGGCGAGGGTGAAGGTCAGGAAATCCTGCCGCAGGTAGTTGCGCGCGGCGCTTTCGAATCCTTTGACCGGTTTCTTCTGCTGCTGGTGCAACAGCATCGAATAAAAAGTGGCGATGCCCACGCCACCGCCTGAGCTGCCCGACAAAGAAAACAGTTGTCGTGAAAACCGTTGCGGGCCACTGCCAATCGAGGCATCTTCGAGGCGGCCGAGCACGGAAGCCACCCAATAAGCGGACCGCGATGCGCCCCCATTGGCCAGCACCATGTACATCGGGTATTGTTGCAGGGAGTCGATCTCAGGGCGTGCTTTGAGCCAGCGCGTGAGGTATTCCTGGATGCTTTGCCGTTGGTGGTAAATGGCCGCCGGCTGTTGCCTGTCGCTCAGCAGGCCGGTGCGTACCCGGTGGTGATCGGGGGTAGGGATAAAAGCGGCAAATATAAAAATGAAGAAATGCAGGCTGATACCAGCCCGGCACGACAGTGCTGTGATGATATTGCCGAAGCCCAGCAGTACGGCAAATGCCAGCAACGCAAAAGGGAAGGGCCCCATGAGGGTGCTCGCCTTAAAGAAAAATATAGCGGCGGCATAAACGAGTAGCCCGATGGCGCAGATGATATTGAAAGCAACAAAATAGCTGGCTTCTTCGGCAGGAAGGCGCAGAAAGCCCATGCTGCGGTAGGCGATTTTTTTCCAGCCACCGGTGGGTGTTATCTGTGTAACCCGCAGCGCTCTGCGCCTCAGCACATCCATGCGATGCCTGCGCAGGTTCACGTACAGCATATAGCTTACCAGGAGAATGAAAACAAAGGTGAATAAGAATCCCACTTTCTTAAACCAGCCCAGGGCGGTACCGGCCACCAGCAGAACCGGCATCAGCACCGATATAACGATAAGCAGTAACCGAAGAAACTGCCCCTCGCGTGCATAGCCGCTCAGCCGGATCATTTGCTTGTCGGTTTGCCATAACAGCAATACACCGCCGATAAGAAATAGAAACGGCTGGCGAACCAGCCAGGAGTTGTAAAAGGGCAGCGAAGCAAGCGACAGCAGCAATACTACCAGGCATCCATAACCGATGATCCGCGGAAAGCGGTGCAGGAAGCGGTTTTCCAGCTCGTCGGCCTGCGCGGCCCGTTGGTGAATTTTGATATACGCCACCACACGGCTCGAATACCAGCTTACATACACCCAAAATACGATTGCGATAAAGAATATACCTTTTGACTGCAGCAGGCTGCCGAAAGGCCCGTCTGTTTCAGTGAAAGAGATCAGCAGGTCTTTTCCCTGCGATAATTGCGTGAAACAGAGCAGGGAGAGAACAATGAAGAGCAACGACGGGCAAAAGATCCAGAAACAGCGCAGCAGGTTTGCCAGGAACCGTATCAGGTAGGGTCTGTTCATTTTATACCATGGCTTGCTGCAATGTGTTCCAGAGAAGGTCTTTCAGGGCGCCTAATCCCTGTTGGGTTACCGATGAAAAGAATACATGCGGAATGGCCGGGGGCAGCTCTTTCGAGATGGCGGCTTTCAATTCATTGTCGAGCATATCTGATTTGCTGATGCCGATCACGAAATCTTTCTGCAGCATTTCTTCGTTGTATTCCTTGAGCTCGTTGTATAGTATTTCGAATTCTTCGAGGTGATTGCGGCTGTCGGCCGGGATCACGAACAGTAAGATCGAATTGCGTTCGATGTGCCGCAGGAAACGGTGCCCGAGGCCCCGGCCTTCGGCAGCCCCTTCAATAATACCCGGCAGGTCGGCGATACAGAAGGAACGTCCGTCGCGGTATTCAACCATACCCAGCTGCGGGTTGATGGTGGTAAAGGCATAGTCGGCGATCTTGGGTTTGGCGGCGGTAAGCACGCTCAGCAGGGTTGATTTTCCGGCATTGGGAAATCCTACGAGCCCCACGTCGGCCAGCACCTTCAGCTCCAGTATCATGAACGCTTCTTCACCGGGTTCGCCGGGCTGCGCATGTTCGGGCGCCTGGTTGGTGGGGGTGGCGAAATGTGCGTTGCCGAGCCCGCCGCGGCCGCCCCGCATAAGAATGGTTTCTGCGCCGTCTTCGAGCACTTCGGCTACTTTTTCGCCGGTTTCCTCGTTGTAGGCGATGGTACCCAGCGGTACGTCGATAATAATGTCTTTTCCGCTGCGGCCGGTTGAGTTGTTACCGCTTCCGTTCTCGCCGCTTTCGGCCAGGATGTTTTTGTGGTAGCGGAGATGGAGGAGGGTCCACAGGTTTTTGTTGCCCCGCAGTATGATATGGGCGCCCCGGCCGCCGTCGCCGCCATCGGGACCCGCTTTGGGGTTGAACTTGGTGCGCATGAAGTGCCGGCTGCCGGCCCCGCCGTGCCCGCTGCGGCAAAATACCTTGATCTGGTCTACAAAATTCGATTTCTCTGCCATCCGGTCGCGAAGATAGCGGTTATTCACCTGCCGGGGACTACCGTTGCGGCAGCAACTCCCACCCGTCGGGAAAACGGACGATCACTGTTCGTAATCGGACGGTTTTGGACGCGAAGCAAGAACGGCACTAACAGATAATCAGTAAATTAGATTGTGGCGCAGCCGTTGGTGTCCATGCAGCATGATCAGGAACTACCTTACCATCGCGCTGCGACAGCTTCGGATGGAAAAAATGTACGCAACCGTAAAGATTGGCGGCTTCGCGCTCAGCATCGCGGCCTGCCTGCTGATCGCGCTGTTCATTGAACACGAGCTGAGCTATGACAATACAAACCCCCATGCCGGCCGGGTATTCAGGATACTGGGCAATGTAAGGCAGACGGAAATGTGGAACGCTTCACCTCCATGCCCGCGCCTTTTGCGAGGGCGCTGAAAGCCGATTATCCCGAAGTGGAAAAAGCCGGCCGCCTGATGTCGAACCAGCTCTTCGGCGGCGCCGGCAGAACCAGATCCGGCGGGTAAGAAAGACAATACCTATGAAGAGGGTTTTTGCTTCGCCGACCAGGAAGCCATCGATATATTACACATCCCGATCATCAAGGGCCGGCCCGATGCCGTGCTGACCGAACCCTTCAGCCTCCTCATCTCGGCCCGTAAGGCTAACAGTTCTTCCGGGCAGGACCCCGTTGGCAAAACCATGATCTTCAACAACAGGGAGAACAAACCGCTTACCATCGGCGGTGTCATGGCCGATCCGCCGGGAACAGCCACCTGCAATATGATTATTATATCAGCCTGGCGGGCAACTCGTTCTGGGATGGTGAGCAAGACGACTGGACCTCGAGCAACTACGACGTTTACACGATGCTGAAGGCGGGAACAGATATAAAGGCGTTTGAGAAATACTCAAAGGGCATCATGACCGATTATTTTGTGCCCAAAATGAAGGCGGCCGATATCCGCTTCGCCGAGGATTTTGAAAAAAACGCCTGGCTGGAACTGCAGCCCTGCGCAGTATTCATCTCGACGCCCGGAATATGCACGACAGCGTTTCACACGGCGATATCCGTTTTGTTTGGCTGTTTGGCGCGGTGGCGCTGTTTATCCTATTGCTGGCCTGTGTCAATTTCATCAACCTGTCCACTGCAAAATCGGCTAACCGTGCCCGTGAGGTCGGCCTGCGGAAAGTGATCGGCTCGCTTCGCTCCAGCCTTATCGGCCAGTTTCTTACCGAGTCGGTATTTATGAGCGTGCTTTCTTTTGTTGTTGCCGTATTGCTGGCCTGGCTGCTGCTGCCTTTTTTCAACCAGCTGGCTGAAAAGAACCTGCAGATACCCTGGACATCTGCCTGGTTCCTGCCGGTATTGTTGCTGGCTGCCTTGCTGGTAGGTTTGCTCGCGGGAATATATCCGGCGTTTTATCTCTCTTCGTTCAAACCCGTAAAAGTGTTGAAGGGAGATATCAGCCGCGGGGCGCGCAGCTCCGTGCTGCGTAACATACTGGTTGTTTTTCAGTTCACCTGCAGCATTGCATTGATCATCGCCACCATAGTGGTGTACACGCAAACCAGCTTCATGCTGAACCGGAAAGTAGGGTTCGATAAAGACCAGGTGCTGGTTATACAGGGCACGAACACCCTGAACGGAAAACTGCGTTCCTTTCGGGACGAACTGCTGAAGCAGTCGTCGATACAATCGGTATCCATTGGTGATTATCTCCCTGTATCGAACACCAAGCGGAACGGGAACACCTTCTGGCTGGAGGAAAAGGCAAACCGATGCAGGGGTACCGGGACAGTTCTGGGTGATCGATCCGCTTACCTGCAAACCCTGGGTATCGAGTTGTTGGAAGGAAGGAATTCGACCCCGGTTCTCGACCGATTCGCAGGCGGTCATCATCAACCAGTCGATGGCTGTTAAGCTCGGTCTGAAGCAGCCGCTGGGGCAGCGGATCACAAACGGCGGCGTTTATACGGTGATCGGCGTGGTGCGCGATTTCAATTTTGAATCGATGCAACAGGAGATCAGGCCGCTGGCATTCGGATTGGGCGAAAGCAATTCCATGATCAGCGTGAAGATCAAAGGCGAAAATGCCCAAACGGCGATCGCACAGGTACAGCGGGTATGGCACGATTTCATGCCCAATCAACAGATCCGTTATAATTTCCTCGACAATAGCTTTGCGCAGATGTATAAAGATGTGCAACGCATGCAGCATATCTTCGGCAGCTTTGCCATGCTGGCTATTTTATTGCCTGCCTGGGACTTTTTGCCTTATCGGCTTTCATGGTAGAGCAGCGAAACAGGGAGATGAGCATCCGCAAGGTGCTGGGCGCTTCCGTATTGCAGATCAACAGCCTGCTGTCGAAGGATTTCCTGCTGCTGGTGCTGCTTGCCTTTGTGATTGCCACACCGCTTGCCTGGTATGCCATGCGGCTCTGGCTGCAGGAATATGCCTACCGGATCAGCATCAGCTGGTGGATGTTCGGCATTGCGGCGCTGCTGGTAACCGTGATAGCCGTGATGACCATCAGCCTGCAATCGGTGAAAGCGGCCATGCAGAACCCGTGGACGGGTTGCGCAATTAAACAGGGCTTCCATCCACCGGCATGATCGGCTTACTTCCTGTTTTCCTAATTTTGATTCGTACCGCTTTTCCTGATTTATTGCCCAATCGATGCCAGCAAACAGTACCACCAGGTTCAGCAACCGGGTTGAAAATTATGTAAAATACCGTCCCGGCTACCCGAGGAAATCGTGCCATGGCTGCAAACGCAGTACGAATTTCCCGCGTCAAAAGTTATAGCAGACATAGGCTCGGGTACCGGTATTTCCGCCAGCCTGTTCCTGAAGAACGGATATGCCGTTTTGGGTGTGGAGCCGAATGCGCCTATGCGTGAAATGTCGGAACAACTGTTGAAAGATTATCCCGGTTTTAAAGCCATTGACGGAACCGCCGAAGCCACTACCCTTCCCGGTCATTGTTTGGATGCTGTTGTTGCCGGACAGGCTTTTCATTGGTTTGATGCGGGCAAAACCAGGAATGAGTTCTTACGGATACTTAAACCCGGCGGGTTGGTGATACTGATATGGAATGAACGCCTTACCGATTCTTCTTTTGAAAAAGAATATGATCAGCTGATCATTAACCATGGCAAAGATTATGTGCAGGTTGACCACCGCAATACCAGCACCGAAAACATTCAGGCTTTTTTTCATCCGCAAAAATGCCATCTCCAGGTATTTCCCAACCGGCAGGTTTTTGACTTTGAAGGCTTGAAAGGCAGGCTGCTGTCTTCTTCCTATATGCCTGTAGAAGGAGAGGATGGATACGCGGCGATGGCAGATGCGCTTAAAGCATTGTTCATTAAATACAATAAGGATGGTTTTATTACCATTCATTACGATACCAAATTGTATTCCGGCGTATTTAAGAAATAAGATCAGGCGCGCAGTCCGTCGATTAAAATGAGCACCATATTCTCTTCCAGTTGTTTGGCGCTGATCTTTTCTTTACTGCGGTGCCAGCTTTCGATGCCGTTCACGGCGTGAAGCATGATCAATACAACGGTGGGGGCGTCAACATCTTTTACCTCGCCTTTTTCGATGCCTTTTTCGATAATGCCTGCCAGGCGTTTGCGATAAGCCCTTCGCTGTTCATGGTAGTTGGATAAGAATGGATCGGAAAGGTGTTTCCAGTCGCGATCGGCCACCATGACCATGTCGTAGTGTTCGAACATCATGCGAATATGGAACCGCAACATGCTTTCTATCTTGCCGATATTGGAGAGCTCGCTGTTTTCCACGCGGTCGTATTGCTCGTTGAAAGTGGCGGCCACTTTGAAACAGATTTCCTGCAGGATCTCTTCTTTCGACTGAATATGGTTGTACAAGCTGGCGGCTTCCACGCCCACCGCCTCGGCCAGGTCGCGCATCGATGCGGCTTTGAATCCGCGTCCCTGAACAGCCGGGTGGCGGCCTCTACGATCACCTCCTTTTTGGTGGCGTTTTGCTTGTTTTTGATCTTGGCCATATTGCGTCAAATATACACACGAACGGCCGTTAGGCGAAGCAGGGTTAAAAATCCCTATTTTCGCGCCACAATTCAGAAAACATGTCATTGATTGTAGTTGGTACGATGGCTTTCGACGCCATCGAAACGCCTTTCGGAAAAAGCGGACAGATAGTAGGCGGATCAGCCACTTACCTGGCCTGGAGCGCCACGAATTTTATAGATTCCGTTAACCAGGTATCGGTGATCGGATACGACTTTCCGCAGGAAGAGCTTGATGCCCTTACCCAAAGAGGCGTACACTTCGAAGGCGTGGAGAGAAAAAAGGATGAAAAATCCTTTTTCTGGGCCGGGAAGTACCACCTGGACATGAACACCCGCGATACCCTCGACACCCAGCTGAACGTGCTGGCAACCTTCGATCCGAAGATACCCGACAGCTACCAGGGTTCCGAATTCCTGATGCTGGGCAACCTCATGCCCAAGCTGCAAATGAGCGTGATCAAACAACTCAAGACCCGTCCCCGGCTCATTGTGCTCGATACCATGAATTTCTGGATGGATACCGCCATGAGCGACCTTGAAGCCGTACTGAAAGAAGTGGATGTGCTGATGGTGAACGACAGTGAAGCCCGGCAGCTCAGCGGGCAATATTCATTGGTGAAAGCCGCCAAGGAAATCCGCAAGATGGGCCCGAAATTCCTGGTGATCAAAAAAGGCGAACACGGCGCCCTGCTCTTCCACGAAAACCAGGTGTTTTTTGCACCCGCCCTGCCGCTGGAAGATGTATTTGACCCCACCGGCGCCGGTGATACTTTTGCCGGAGGTTTTGTAGGCCACCTGGCTGCTACCCGCGACATCTCTTTTGAAAACATGAAAAACGCGGTCATCAAAGGTTCGGCCCTTGCCTCTTTCTGCGTGGAAAAATTCGGCAACAACCGGATGAAAGAGATCACACAGAACGACATCGATGAAAGGGTTCGCCAGTTTGTTGACCTGGTGAATTTTCATATCCAGCTCACCAGTTGATACCCACCGCCCTGCGCGTACGCAGGGTTTTACCAGACAGGTTAAACGCTTCGGCTACCAATATATAGGCGCCGGGCGGCAATATGCGGCCGCCCGGTCCATGCCCATCCCATACCAGGGTGCCCTGTAAACCACAAATGCCGTTGCGTACCAGCTGCCTTATTTCACGGCCGGAGAAATCATAAGCAGTCACCGACAATACATAACCCCGCTCGGGAAAGCTGTACCGTAACAATACCTGCCGCAGGCCCATTTCTGTTCGAAAAAACTTTTCTTCCAATGCCGGCGCCTGGACCGGCTGCTGGGTGTTGGGAAGCCCCGGTGTGCCATAACGGGCATGTATAGCCGCAGATGTCCAGTTTGACGCATCGTTGCCCGTTGCTGAAGGGTCTATCCGTTCCAATGCCACCGATTCGGGATCACGTATTAGCGGGTGGTGCCAGCCGGCGTTATAGTCCACTTCGTCGATCAGCCTTCCATCGGCATGCAGTAATACCACCGACCCCGACTCATTGGGATAAGACGGCAGGGAAGCCAGTTCTGCCAATGCTCCTGCCCGGGGGAACTGCTGTTGTATCCACCCGGTATCGGCCGAAAAGGCAAGCCATTCGCCCGGCAGCATACAACGCCCGTCGGCAGCCAGTGGCCGCAGCGCGGCGACCGCACCATTCCGGTCGCGATTGCCCAGCCGCAGGTTAGCCAGCGGTACCGCGTAGGGACCATTGTTGAACAGCTCCACATAATCTGCGCCGCCGGGTGGCGGATCAAATAGTATTTCATTCAGCACCAGCCCGGTATAACTGCTGTCGGGCGCCATGCAGCGCGCCTGCAAACCGGTCAGTACGGTATCGCAGGTCAGGTAGGAATCAATATGGATGGTATAAGGCGTTCCACTCAGCAAAGCCTCCCGCAGGTAAACGCGCCAGCGATTGCCCATAATGCCGGCCGGTACGACCGAATCAATTGTTGTTGCCGGCTCCATCGTCAGCAAAGGGAGGTGGCTGCTCCGCTCATTGAACTGTAATAACAGTATTTGCGCTTCTTCTGAAAAAGCGTAAAAAGAAACCGGCGTCTTGTTTTTGACAATTCCTTTCCGCAATATGCCGGGATTACCGCCTGCGCTATCGGTTGAAGCGCGCCAGCTGCCCAGCAGCCGGCAGGGTCTTTCGGTGTCGGCGAGTTCCAGGCTTCTGCCGCCCGGCGGCGAACCGCCGTAGCTGCGGGCAGTATAACCCACCGCATGCACCACTTCACCCCCGGCATTTTGCAGCCAGATCGTATCACCATCGTTCAGCAGCGCCGGGAAGCGGCTGAGCCCCAGCACCCGCCCATACCGGGTAAACGAATCCACCGCAGCTGCTTTGCAAAGCAAGAGCAGGCTATCGGGAAGAATAAACGAACCCGGTGGAAACCTCGCACGGCTGCGGCCATTTGTGAGCACCCAGCCGGCCAGATCGAGGGTATCAGTGCTATTGTTCCAGATTTCGACAAATTCTTCTGCCGGCAGGCCGCGCGACGGCATGGGGTTGGGCATCAACTCCGTAATGGCTACCGGAAAACCCTGTCCGCGGCAGCAAAACAACAGCAACAACGCCTGTACACACAATATCCCTCGCCTCATGCCCCAAAACTACAGCGTCCGCCAACCCGAAATCCACGGAAGAATTTTTTGGGTGAAAAAACGGTGTGCTGTAAATTCGTGCCCCATGAGTACAATGAAACATACTACAATGACCAAAAAACACCTTCCTGCTGCGGAAACTGTT
>JASGFZ010000004.1:0-29524 GCA_047605345.1 Flavihumibacter sp.
AATGATTCAAGCGACGGGAACGGAAGCGTTCCCTTCTTCCATTTTGCATGACAAACGACGACATTATACAACAGGTAAACGGAATGCTCGAAGAGCTGCTTGCTGCTGAGCCGGACTACTTTCTCGTAGGTGTTCGTATTAAGCCTACGAATAATATAAAGGTGTTTCTCGACGCCGACCAGGGCGTGAACATTGCCGACTGCGCCCGGTACAACCGCGCCCTGTACAAAAAGATAGAAGAAGCCGGCTGGTTTCCCGAAGGTGATTTTTCACTGGAAGTGTCCTCGCCGGGGCTCGACGAACCGCTGAAAACAGCCCGCCAGTACCGGAAGAATACCGGCCGCCACGCCGAAGTGACCCTGAACGACGGCACTAAAATCAACGGGGTGCTCCTTTCAGTTACCGAAGACGGCATCGTACTAGAAGAAACCAGCGGAAAGAACCGGAAAAAAGAAGTGATCGCACATTCCTTACTATTCGATAACATCAAACAAACAAAAATTCAGGTAGTTTTTTAAATAACACCGCCATGGCAAGTATCAATCTGATCGAAGCATTCCAGGACTTCAAAGACGCGGAAAACATTGACCGCCCCACCATGATGAAAGTGGTTGAAGACGTGTTCAAAACCCTGCTGCGCAAGAAGTACGGGGCCGATGATAATTTCGACGTTATCGTGAACGCCGAAAAAGGTGACCTTGAGATCATGCGCCGCCGTACCATCGTTGAAGACGGTGAGGTGGAAGACCCCCTGGCCCAGATCGCCTACAGCGACGCCCGTAAGATCGAACCCGATTACGAAGTGGGCGAAGACCTGTATGAAGAGGTGGAGATACTCGATTTCGGCCGCCGCGCCATCCTGGCCGCCAAACAGACCCTGGCCAGCCGCATCAGCGACCTGAAAAAGAACGTACTTGTTAAAAAATACGGCGACCGTGTAGGCGATATTATCAATGCCGAAGTGTACCAGGTCTGGAAAAAGGAAATCCTGCTGCTCGACGAAGAAGGCAATGAACTGATCCTCCCCAAAAGCGAACAGATCCCCCAGGATTATTTCAAAAAAGGCGAATCTATCCGGGCCGTGGTGAAAAAGGTGGAACTGAAAAATAATTCGCCCGTAATCATTTTATCACGTACCAGTCCGCTTTTCTTGGCTAAATTGCTTGAAATTGAAGTGCCCGAGATCTTCGACGGCCTCATCGTGATCAAAAAGATCGTGCGTGAGCCGGGCGAAAGAGCCAAGGTAGCCGTAGAATCTTATGATGACCGCATCGACCCCGTAGGCGCCTGTGTGGGTATGAAGGGAAGCCGCATTCACGGCATTGTTCGCGAGCTGAAAAACGAGAACATCGACGTGATCAACTGGACCAACAACCAGCAATTGCTGATCCAGCGTTCGCTCACCCCCGCCAAGATCACCAGCATGGAGATCGATAACGAGAAGCACCATGTGAACGTGTTCCTTAAACCAGACCAGGTTTCCCTTGCCATCGGCCGGAAAGGCGTCAATATCAAGCTGGCCCAGGAATTGACGGGGCTCACGATCGACGTATTCCGCGATAACGAAGGTGATGAAGAAGAATACGATATCGACCTCGACGAATTTGCCGACGAGATTGATACCTGGATCATAGACGAATTAAAACGCATCGGTTGCGATACCGCACGCAGCGTTTTGGACCTAACTGTTGACGAATTAGAAAGAAGAACCGATCTCGAGCGCGAAACCATCGAAGAAGTTCGAAAAATCGTAAAAGCAGAGTTCGAAAAAGAATAAATGGCAGAAATAACAACACCCAGATTAATGGCGGCCGCCAAGGAATTCAACATCGGCAAAGACACGCTGGTGGAATTCCTGGTGTCCAAAGGTTTTGACCGCGATGAGCTGAAGCCTACGTCCAAACTCTCTGAAGACATGTACAATGCGCTTCAGCGCGAGTTCCAGGGCGACAAAGTGGCGAAGATCAAGAGCGACCAGATCGACCTGCCCAAAGGCAGCACACAGGAGAAGAAGAAAAAAGAAGACGAGGAGGTCAGCTTCCGTAAGGAAATCAAAAAGGCTGAACCCGCCCCCGTTGAAAAACCGGTTGCTGAAACGAAAGTCGCCGAGCCCGAAGCAGTGGTGGCGCCTGAGAAGAAAGCCCCCGTGGTGGAAGTTGTTGCCGAAGTGCCGGCTGCAATGGAAATAGACGAAACGCCCGAACCCCCGGTGGTGGAACCTGAGCCCGTCAAAGTGGAGCCGGCCATCATCGAAGGGCCGAAAATCATTGACAAAATCGATCTGTCTGCGATCGATTCCAGCACCCGGCCGAAGAAAGTCATCAAAAAGCAGGCAGAGCCCGTTCAGAAAACGGCGCCTGTGGAAAAACCCGATACCGAGCCCGTGGCCAATCAGGCACCTGAGCCGGAAGTAACAGCGGTGGTACCCGAAGAGGAATCCAACGAGCCGCCGGTTATTGAAAATATCCAGGCCGAACGCCTGACCGGTCCGAAGATCATGGGTAAGATCGACCTGCCGGCAGACAGCGATACCCGTCCCAAGCCGGGCGCTCCGGCGGGCGCAGCTGGCGATACCAAGCGTATCCGCAAGCGTATTCCCATCGATAAAAAAGGCGAAAACATTACCCGCCAGCAGGCCAGCGGCCAGCAGGGTGGTTTCCGCGGTCCCGGCCAGCAGGGCCAGGGCGGCGGCTTCCGCGGCCCGGGACAAGGCCAGGGTGGCGGTAACCGCTTCCAGCGCCCCGGTCAGCAGGGCCAGGGCGGTCGCGGTGGCAATCGTACCGGCGGCCCGCGCCAGAACCCGCGCGAGGTAAAAGAAATCGACCAGAAAGAGATCCAGGAAAAGATCCGCCAGACCCAGGCCAAAATGGCCGGCGGCGGTCCCAAAGGCGGCCGCAGCCTCAAAACGCGCCGCCTGCGTGAAAAACGCCAGGGCATGGTAGAACAGGAAGGCCATGAACTGCAGGATACCACCATCCAGGTAACGGAGTTCATCAGCGTAAGCGAACTCGCCAGCCTGATGGATGTAAGCTATGCCGACGTAATCGGTAAATGTATGGGCCTCGGTATGATGGTTTCCATCAACCAGCGCCTCGACGCGGAGGTTATTGAACTGGTGGCCGGCGAATTTGGCTTCAATGTGGAATTCATTGGCCTCGATGATATGGAAGACATCGACGAGGAAGATATCCAGGACGATCCCGAAGACCTGCAGCCCCGTTCACCCATTGTTACCATCATGGGTCACGTTGACCACGGTAAAACATCGCTGCTCGATTATATCCGCAGCGCCAACGTGGTGGCGGGTGAGGCCGGCGGTATCACGCAGCACATCGGCGCCTATACCGTTGATGTGGCCGAAGACAAAAAGATCGCCTTCCTCGATACCCCGGGCCACGAAGCCTTTACGGCCATGCGCGCCCGCGGTGCGAAAGTGACCGATATCGCGGTGATCGTGATCGCGGCCGACGACGCGGTGATGCCCCAAACCAAGGAAGCCATCAGCCACGCCCAGGCCGCCAACGTACCGATGATCTTCGCCATCAACAAGATCGATAAAGACGGGGCCAACCCGCAGAAAATATACGAACAGCTCTCCCAGATGAATATCCTGGTAGAAGAGTGGGGCGGTAAATTCCAGAGCCAGGAGCTCAGCGCCAAAAAAGGCCTGCACGTTGACCTGCTGCTCGAAAAAATACTGCTCGAAGCCGAGCTGCTCGACCTCAAAGCGAATCCCGACCGCGAGGCCAACGGTACCATCATCGAAGCGTCGCTCGATAAGGGCCGCGGTTATGTGGCCACCGTGCTGGTACAGAACGGTACCCTGCAGCAGGGCGATATCGTGGTGTCGGGCCAGTACTATGGCCGCGTGAAAGCCATGTTCAACGAGCGCAACAAGAAAATGGACCAGGCGCCGCCTTCCACACCGGTATTGATCCTTGGCCTGAACGGGGCACCGCAGGCAGGTGAAACCTTCCGTGTGTACGAAGATGAATCGGAAGCGAAAGAAGTGGCCGGCCGCCGGGCACAGATCCTCCGCGAACAGGGCATCCGTACCAAGAAGCACATTACGCTCGACGAGATCGGCCGCCGCCTGGCGCTGGGCAATTTCAAACAGCTCAACCTCATTATCAAGGGCGATGTGGACGGATCGGTGGAAGCGCTTTCCGACTCGCTTATCAAGCAGAGCACCGAAGAGATCGCCGTATCGGTGGTACACAAGGCCGTCGGCGCCATCACCGAAAGCGATGTATTGCTGGCAACCGCCTCCGACGCCATCGTGATCGGCTTTAACGTACGGGCTTCCAACCAGGCAGCAAGGCTGGCTGAAAACGAAGGCGTGGAAATCAAGACCTATTCCATCATCTACAATGCGATCGAAGAGATCCGCAGCGCCATGGAAGGCATGCTTGAACCCAAGGTGCAGGAGAAAGAAGTGGCCCAGGTGGAAGTGCGCGAAGTGTACAAATTCGATAAAGCGACCGTGGCCGGCTGTTTTGTTACCGATGGTAAGATCAAACGCGACAGCAAGATCCGCCTGTTCCGCGACGGGGTACTTATCTACCCGCGTACAGAAGGGGCCTTCGGCGAGCTGGGCAGCCTGAAACGTTTCAAAGACGACGTAAAAGAAGTGAACAATAATTACGAGTGCGGTCTTACGCTGAAAAACTTCTCCGATATCCAGGTGGGCGATACCATCGTGGCGATAGAAGAAGAAGAAGTGAAACGCACGTTGTAAAAGAAGCCGGAAGCTGCGAAACAGCTTCCGGCTTTAATTTCTAACATTTCCTTAAATCTCCCCCTGGCCATGCCCCGGCCTCGGAACTGTTCCGTAATTTGTTGACTGATATGAAGTATGTAACCTTTTTTCTGGTCCTGCTGGCCGCTGCTGCACAGGCACAAACGCCCGATCCCGCCCCGGCTGTTACCAGCCAGGCGGCCGTCATTAACAGCCCTTCGCATGTGAAGAAGGTAGTGGCCGACAAAATCGTAGGCGTGGTGGACGATAAAGTGATCCTGCAGTCTGATATCAAAAACGCGATCCTCGACATCCAGCGCCAGGCCGAAGGACAGGATGTACACCTGCCTTCCGAATGTGATGTAATGGAGCAGGCCCTGGCGCAAAAGGCGCTGGTGGTACAATCGGAGCGCGATTCGCTGCCCATCAGCGATGAAGAGATCGAAGGGATGCTTGATAACCAGGTGCGGGGCTTCATCGCCCGCTTTGGTACCAAAGACGCGCTGGAGCAGATTGCCGGCCGTACGGTTTACCAGATCAAAGAAGACTTCAGGCAATCTTTCCGCGAACGCAAGCAGGCGGAAGAAATGCGAAAAAAGATTGTAGGGAATATCAAGATTACCCCCACCGAGGTAAAAGAGTACTTTGATAAGATTCCGGTAGATAAATTGCCTTATTACGAAACCGAAATAGAAGTGGGTGAGCTGGTGGCCTATCCCAAAGCCAGCCGCGACCTGGAGCTGTATGCCATCGAAGAACTGACCGAATACAAAAAGGAAGTGGAAAGCGGCACCAAAAAATTCGAAACCCTGGCCAGCCTGTACACCGACGATCCCGGAAGCAAGAATACCGGCGGGATGTACAATATCAACCGTGCGGAAAAAAGCTGGGACCCCGCTTTTATTGCCAATGCTTTCCGTTTGAAAGAAGGGCAGATCTCTCCCGTTTTTAAATCCAAATTCGGGTATCATATTGTTCAGATGGTAAGCCGCGCGGGTGATGATGCCACTGTAAGGCATATCCTCAAAATTCCCGCCATCACCGACACTGAAATTGAAACTGTAACCAACCGGCTGGATTCCATTCGCACCCGCCTGGTGAACGGCAGCCTCAATTTCGGTGAGGCCGTAGGCAGGTACAGCGATGCGGAAGAGTCGAAGTTCACCGCAGGTATGAAGCAATGCGCCAACGGCACCTATTGCACCATTGACCAGCTGGACAAAGACCTGGTGGCTGCCCTCAAAGACATCCAACCCGGCACCTATTCCAAACCGATGCTCTATACCGACGAGCGCGGTAAAAAGGCCGTACGGATCATTTACCTTAAATCCCGATCGGAGCCCCACCGGGAGAACATGAAAGACGACTACAACAAAATTGCCGCAAGGGCCCTGGAAATCAAACAGCAGGAGGCCGTTGAAAAGTGGTTCGCAACAAAAATCCCTACGTTTTACCTGCAGATCGACGAAGACTTCAGTCACTGTGAGGAGCTCAAAACATGGATGGCAAATATTACGAAAAACCAGTAACGTGATTTATCCACGTATTGACAGCAATGCCCTTCTGTTTAACAGAGGGGCATTTTAATTTCCGTAAATTAGCTTGCCATGTTTCCGACACAGCCAGCCACCCTCGACAACAAGCACCATTCCGAAACCAGCCTCCGTGAAAGCGAAGAGCGCTACCGCGACTTATTCGAAAATGCGATCGATATCATTTATATCATCGACATGGCCGGTGCTATTGTTTCGATCAACCGCAAAGCCGGCGAGCTGCTTGGCTATACCGAAAAAGAATTACTGGGAAAATCTGCACATTTACTGGTTGCGCCCGAGCGGCTGCAGGAAATGATTGTGCAGGAAGAGCGCAAAAAAAGCGGCCAGGCCGACATTACCGTGTATGAATCGGAATACATTACCCGTGAAGGGAAAAAGCTGCCAGTCGAAATCAGCTCCCGGCTTATTTACCGGGATGGCGTGGCTGCAGGAACCCACGTTACCGCCCGTGATATCAGCCGGCAACGGCAGGCCCAGCAGGCCCGGGTCAAAAGCGAGTGGATGTACCGTTTTTTATCGGAGCATGCGCGTGACCTGATCGGCCTGCACCTGCCCGATACCCAATATGTTTATGTTTCCTCTTCTGTGCGGTCAATGCTTGGCTACGAACCCGAAGAGCTGGTGGGCCGCTGGCCCCATGAATTTTATCATCCCGACGATGCCGGTTTTGTGAACCAGGAAGTGGCCCGGGCGATGATGGAGCGGCGCAGGCCCTCGGTGCTGCGGTACCGCTTCCTGCATAAGGGAGGACATTATATCTGGCTGGAAACCGTGCCCCAACCCATTATCGACCAGGGTGAAATGATCTATGTGCAAACGATCAGCCGCGATATTACCGAGAGAAAAATCGCTGAGCAGCAGCTGGTCGAAAAAGACCGGCTGTCGTCGGCGCTGGCCAATACCAGCCGCTTGCTGCTGCTGGATCAACCCCTGGATCAGCTGCTCCTGCGCTGTATTCCCCTGTTTTGCGATGCGCTGCAGGCCGATCGTATGTTTGTTGTCCGTTTTGAAGAAGGCAAGGTCACCGATACCCTGTTGTGGAACGGCCCCTCGGGAACATTCCTGAAAAATGATCCGTCGATGCAGGATGCGGCCCTTTTTACCGCCACCCAGCTGGCCGAATACCATATTGAACAGGAGCAACACCAGCAAAGGCTGCTGTGGATGCAGCAGCACCGGTACCAGTCGCTGCTGGTGGTGCCGGTATTCACCAGCGATGGCTTTTGGGGGTCCATTGGCTGTGTACAGCAAACCGCCGGCCGGCAGTGGAATGAAAATGTCCGGAACAGCTTTATCACCTTCGCTTCTTCTATCAGCAGTATGCTGGAAAACCACCTGCGCGAAAAACAGCTGCGCCAGAGCGAGGAATGGTTTCGCACACTTTTCCGCAGTTCGCTCGACATTGTTTTTGTGGTTGATGCAAAGGGGCGGTTGGGCTATGCAACCCCCAGCCTGGAAACCATCCTGGGGTATGGCCAGTCAGACTTGCTGGGCGAATATTGCAGGCAGATCGTTCACCCCGAAAACGCAGCAGCTTTCAACCAGGTGATCGATAAGCTGGCTGGTAACACCGCACAGGAACAGGTACTGCCGCTGCGTATAAAACATGCCCGCGGCCACTGGTGCTGGATGGAGCTCAAAGGCCAGAGCCGGCTGCATGATCCCAATATAAAAGGGATAGTGCTGAGTCTGCGTGATATCGGCGAATACATTGAGATCGAGAACACGCTGAAACAATACGGCGATCGCATTACCGGTGTGCTGCGGAGTATCACCGACGGCTTTATATCCACCGACCGTGACCTGCGTATCACCATGTTCAATACCGTTGCCGCCGAAGCCCTCAACGACAGTCCGCGCCTGGCCCTTGGCGAAAATATCTGGGATCTGTTACCCAATGCACGCGAATCAGACAGCTATTTTTACCTCAACCTTGCCATCGCCGAAAACAAAACCACCCGGTATGAGCAATGGGTGGAGTCGCTGAACCGCTGGTTTGATATCAGTGCTTTTCCCTTTGAAGGCGGGTTGTTCATTTATTTTCGCGACAGCACCGAGAAAAAGTTCCAGGAAGGCCTGCTGCAGCTTGAGAAGGAGCTGCTGGAACTGAATGCCGCATCGACCCCCACCGTTTTTTCCATGGGTTATGTGCTGCTGGAACGGCTTGAAGTACTGCTGCGTGGCACCCATACCGCGATGCGGCTGGTGAAAACCAGCACACAGGAAGCGCTGCCGCTGGCCAGCTACGGACTACCCGACAACTACGGGGAGTTTGTAAAGGTATCGCAGCTTGATCCCCGGCTCAGTACAGCGGGCACGGCCGTCGGAACGCGCGAAGCAGCGGGCATTGCCGATATCGCCCGGAGCAACCTGCATCCGTTCGCCAAGGAATGCGCCGCCATGGCGGGTATTCGCGGCGTTTGGTCCACACCGCTGATCAGTTCTGCCAACGAGGTGCTCTGCGTGTTTACATTTTATTTCACCGAAAGCCGCGAGCCCCGCCCTGAAGAAATCATGGCGGTAAACCGCGCCCTCCGGATATTCGCGATTGTGCTCGAGAACAGGCAGGCTGCCGAAAAGCTGCATATCAGCAACGAACGGTATATCCTGGCTACCCGCGCCGCCAACGAGGCGATATGGGATTGGGACGCCGAAGAACAGGTGTCGTACTGGGGTGAGGGTTTCAAAACCATTTTCGGTTATACTTCCGAGTTTTACCCGGGCCGGTCCATGCACTGGGAAAACAAGATTCACCCCGACGACCGCGACCGTGTGATCACCAAGATCAACAAGTTTATCACCGGCAAACGGAAAGGCCTGTTCACAGAAGAATACCGTTTCCTGAAAGCCGACGGAAACTACGCTTATGTGCATGATAAAGCCTATTGCCTGTACAACGATGAGGGGAAAGTGATCCGGATGATCGGCTCCTGCGAAGACATTACAGAAACCAAAAGATTACAGGAACAATTGCTGCAGCAGGAAATACACAAACAGCAGCAGATTGCACAGGCGGTGGTGGATGTACAGGAATCGGAGCGGGCGGAAATCGGCAAAGAGCTGCATGATAACGTCAACCAGCTGTTATCGACCGCCAAACTCTTTTTGGAAGTAGCCGCCAACGATGCGGCATGCGCAACAGATGATCAAAAAAGCAGGACGCCATTGTACACGCCATCAATGCGATCAGGGAAATCAGCCGGTCGCTCATGCCGGCAAGTATCAGCGACCTGGGGTTGATTTCATCTGTAAACGATTTGGTACAGAATATCAATTTAACCCGCCAGTTGACTGCCAGGTTTACGTATGATAATAACCTTGATTTGTTATTGCCTGCCAAACAGAAGCTGATGATGTTCCGCGTGATCCAGGAACAGGTAAACAATATCCTGAAACACGCAAAAGCGACGAACCTGCTGATCAGTATTTCCTATCATCCAAAGCATTGCCGCCTGGAGATTACCGACGACGGAATTGGTTTTGAATTGTCTTCGGCAAAAAGAAAGAATGGTGTAGGTTTGTCAAATATTTACAGCCGGGCGGCATTGTTCAACGGCGATGTGCAGATAGTGACATCGACCGGTAAAGGATGCCAACTGGTTATAACGGTACCCCACACCCTGCAGAAAAATGAGCAGTAGAGAAAAAGTGACGATCATCATCGTGGATGATCACAAATTAATCCGGGAAACCTGGAGCTTTGTTCTGGGCAACGATCCACGTTTTGAAGTGCTGGGCGATTACGGCGATCCGGAAGAGGCCATCGAAATGGCCAAACAGCTGACGCCCGATATCGTGTTGATGGACATTAACATGACGCCCATCAATGGTTTCGACGCCACTGAGCAGATCCGCCGTTTTTCACCCAATACCCGGGTTATCGGTGTATCCATGCATTCGCAGCCGGCCTATGCCCGTAAGATGCTGCAGGTGGGCGCCCATGGATATGTTACCAAAAACAGCAGCAAAGATGAAATGGTGGTAGCCATCCTCGAAGTGGATAAGGGCAACCGGTATATCTGCGAGGAAATCCGCAATATCATTTCGGAGCAGCTCAACGAGCCCGCGGGCGAAGCGCCTGAAGTGCAAAGCCTGACCGAGCGCGAGATCCAGATCATCCATCTTATTAAAGACGGCAACTCTTCCAAGGAAATTGCCCAGCAGCTGGATATTTCCCTGAAAACCGTGGAAGTGCATCGCCACAATATTCTCAAAAAACTGCGCCTGCGCAACTCTGCGGCGCTCGTGAATTATGTAAACAGCAACCCCAGCCTGTATTGAGGCCGGTGGTAGCCGCCGGAAGTGAATAAAAACCCGGCCGGCACGACACTAAAGGCGGGAATCAGTCGTTATACGGGATACCGAAAGTCCGTTTCCATGAAAACAGTACGTATATACGGCTGGATAGCCATCCTTTGGCTGTTACCGTGCAGCCTTACGGCCAGGCCCGACGGGTCAAACATTTCCGCGAATACCACCCATAACTGGAACAGGGCCCTTGCCCTGAAAGGTGATTCCCTGTACCATGCGCTCGACCTGCAACAGGAAGGCCTGCCGAAAAAAGCCTTTCAATATGCCTGGAAGGGATACTGTATTCTCCGCAGCCGGCAGCAGCTGGAAAACCCCGATGTGCTGACCATTTGTGATTTCAGCCAGAGCTCAAACAGGAAGCGGATGTATATTATCGACCTGCAGCAGGGCCTGCTGCTGCTGCGCACCTATGTTGCCCATGGCCGCAACAGCGGGAAAGAGTATGCCACCCGGTTTTCCAATCGCCCCTCGTCGCACCAGAGCAGCCTGGGTTTTTATGTTACCAGAACAACCTACACAGGTGAGCACGGCCTGTCGCTTCGTATTACCGGTATGGAACGCGGCTTCAACGACCTGGCGCTGGCGCGCAACATCGTGGTGCACGGTGCGCATTATGCCGAAGAAAATTTCATGGAAAACAACAAAGTATGTGGCCGCAGCTATGGCTGCCCGGCTGTGCCCGATACCGAATCGGAAGAAGTGATTGAAACCATTAAAAACGGCTCCTGCCTTTTTATATATCATCCTACGCAGAAATACATCAAAGGCTCACGCCTGCTCAACAATGCAGCCGGTTAAGGCAGTGCAACGAGTGTGGCGATAGCCAGCGACAGCACACCGGCCACGAAACCGGCCCGCAGCTCTTTGGTGGTATGGGCGCCGAGCAACAGGCGCGCCGTTCCCGTTAGCCCGGCCGCGATCAGGGCCACGGCAAAGGGCATGCCCATGGGAACAAGGCTTCTCCAGGCCAGCGCCGCAAAAAAGCCGACCATCACGCCCATGGCTATACCATGCAGGCTGATCTTCATAAAGTTGTTGAGCGTAAGGGCAATAATGCTGGAAATAAAAACCGCACCGAGCATTACCACCAGCTCGGGTGGGTTATCGGCCTGGTTGCGGCTTACATAGAAAATGGAAAAATAAAAAACCATCGACGCGATGATGGGAATGATGCGGTCCTGCCGCGTGGGCAAACGAAGACTGCTTATGAAGCCGAGCTTTTTCAGCAGCAGCGTGGTAATGGCAGGAAAAAAACAGGTATTGATGGCAACCGACAGTAATTTGACGAATTTGTAATAGCTGGTTTCGCCCATAAAGGCAAAGGGATGGATGTACAGCAGGAAAGCCGTAATATAGGAGGGGATGAACAGGGGATGGAAAACCACGGAAACCAGTTCTCCAAAAAAACGGGGCAGGGGCCTGATGGTTGTGTCTGTCATTATAATTCCTTTCGTAACCGGGCTACGGGTATATTCAGCTGTTCCCTGTATTTGGCTACGGTGCGCCGGGCAATATTATAACCTTTTTCCTGCAATAGTTCGGTCAGCCTTTCGTCGCTCAGCGGTTTTCTTTTGTTCTCCCCGCCCACCATATCGCTCAGTATTTTTTTCACTTCGCGGGTGGATACTTCTTCGCCGCTTTCGGTGCTCAGGCTTTCGCTGAAGAAAAATTTGAGGCGGTAGGTGCCGAATTCCGTTTGAACGAATTTGCTGTTTGCCACGCGGCTTACGGTAGAAATATCCAGGCCGGTGCGTTCGGCAATGTCTTTCAGGATCATGGGCCGCATGGTGGTTTCATCGCCGGTCATGAAAAATTCGCGCTGGTAATCCATGATGGTTTGCATGGTCATCATCAGCGTCTGCTGCCGCTGTTTGATGGCGTCGATAAACCATTTGGCGGCGTCGATCTTTTGTTTGATGAACAGCACGGCTTCTTTCTGCCGTTTGTCTTTTTTGCTGCCGCGGTCGTATTCTTTCAGCATATCGCGGTAGCCTTCGCTGATGCGCAGGTCGGGTGCGTTTTTGCTGTTCAGCGTCAGTTCCAGCTTGCCGGCATTGTTGAAGATGAAAAAGTCGGGAATCACATAGCTTTCGGCTTTATTCACCTCGCCCACATGGCCGCCGGGTTTGGGATTGAGCCGTATGATCTGCTGGATGATGTCTTTCAGCTCTTCGTCGTTGATGTTGAGCCCGCGCTGGATCTTATCGTAATGTTTTTTGGTGAATTCGTCGAAGTACCTGGTGAGGATTTCGATGGCCTGTTCAACGGCATGCCCTTCGTTCCGGCGGCGCTCGAGCTGCAGCAGCAGGCATTCCTGCAGGTTGCGGGCGGCTACGCCGGGCGGGTCGAACTGCTGGATCAGGCGAATGACGCTTTCAATTTCGTCTTCGCTGGCTTCTATATTCTGGCGAAAGGCGAGATCGTCCTGGATCGAGGCCGTTTCGCGCCGCAGGTAGCCGTCGTGGTCGATGCTGCCTACCACCTGGTCGGCGATGCGGCGTTTTTTGTCGTCGAGCGTAAGCATGCCCAGCTGGTCGGCGAGCATATCGTGCAGGGTTGATTCCACCCTGAAGGGCATAACCTGTTTGTCTTCCAGTTCGGGGTAGTTTTCGTCGCGCATTTTATAGTCGGCCACTTCATCATCTCCCTCGTGCACGTATTCGCTGATGTCGATTTTATCGTAGTCTTCTTCCGAGCCTTCGTTTTCATAATCATCGTCGGCTGCATCAAATCGTCGTGGCTCTTCAAATTGTCGTCAGCGTCGTCGCCCTGCTCCAGCGCGTTCTCTTCCAGCTCTTCCTTGATGCGTTCTTCCAGGTTGGCCGTAGGCACTTGAGCAACTTCATAACTGAATTTGCTGGGGCGACAGCTTTGAAGCAGCTTTTGTTGTAAACCTTGACTGAGTGCCATTTTTTTTTAGGGGTTATGGCATCTTTTTGTTAAAAAAGCGCCGGTTCCACAAAAATCAGGCCGTAATTTACAAATGGGTTTACAGGCGGGGTTCAAAATCTTAAAATATTGGCAAACCTGTTTAAAAAAACGAAAAATTGATAATTAAATAATGTAACCAGCGGGCGCCGATTAGAGCTTGTGAATATTTGAAATGCCGGTCGGCAATTTCCCTATCGTCTACGCACCGAGTGTTGGGCTTTCCGGCAGCCAGGGCATAACCGGCACGGGTGCCGGCTGGCGATACAGGTCGAGTCGCAGGCTGTCGTTCCAGCCATTGGGATTGTTACAAAGCTGCGGCTGCTGAAAAAAATGGCGCCCTGACCCCGGGCGTTTCACGCGCTTCGCGGATCTGCCGCGGATCAGGGTCTTATCGCGCCAGGCCGCATTGGATTGGCTTTGTACAGCCCGATGCCATATAACGATGTCCTGCCGTAACTGTGGTCGGCCCACCATTTCAGCAGGGTTTCATAAGCGGCGGCCCGGTGCCCGAACTCGAAATAGATCTGCGGCGCCACATAATCGATCCAGCCTTCCGCAGCCAGAGCAGGATATCGGCATAGAGGTCGTCGTAATTGGTTTGGCCGCCTTTGGTTTCACTGCCCAGTGATCCTTGTCGCTGTTCGCCAGATCCCGAAGGCGACATGCCGAATTTCACCCAGGGTTTTCTTCTGATGGCCTTGCTCAGAGCACGATGATCGAATCGGTATTGCTGCGGCGCCAGTCGTCCGGCTCATCGGCACCGTATTGCCGTAGGTTTTCTGTCGGGGAAACCTTGCCGGCAATCCGGTAGGGGTAAAAATAGTCGTCGAAATGAACACCGTCCAGGTCGTACCGTTTTACCACATCGCGCACCACTTTCACCACAAACTGCTGGGCTTCTTTGTTGCCGGGATCAAAATATTTTTTGTCGCCGTAATTCAGGAACCATTCGGGGTGCTCGCGGGTGATATGATCGTGGGCAGTGATGGTTTTACCCAGGTTGAAAACAGCCCGGTAGGGGTTGAGCCAGGCATGAAACTCCAGCTTTCTTTCATGCGCGGCGGCGATCATGAACTGCAGGGGATCATAATAAGGAACCGGGGCCCGGCCCTGGCGGCCGGTAAGCCACTCGCTCCAGGGCTCATAGGGCGAAGGGTAAAACGCATCGGCTGCCGGCCTGATCTGCACGATCACGGCGTTCAGGCCGTTGCGTACATGCATGTCCAGTATCTTGAGGTATTGCGCCTTCTGGGCTTCGGGATCGGTGGTGCCACGGTCGGGCCAGTCGATATTATCAACGGTGGCAATCCATGCCGCCCTGAATTCTGCAGGGGCGGCAGCTACGGTGTCCTGGGTTTGGGCCTTGCCGCCCGCCAGCGCCAACAAGGCCGCGAGGGTGAGCCATCCTTTTTTTACAAACATGTTTTCAGTCGGTCGAATTGCGCAATTTATCGAGCAACCGGTTCAATTGGGTTGCTTCTTCTTCGGTTATATTGAAAAGTAATTGTTCCCATTCATGCTCCACCTGGTCGATATCGGCGAGCAGCACAGGCCCCTTGCCGAAATGCTCACGTCAACCAGCCGCCGGTCTGAAGGACAGGTGACCTTTTCCACCAGTTCCTTTTTAACGAGACGATCTACAATGCGTGAAGTGTCGCTCATTTTATCCAGCATCCGCTGGCGGATCTGCAGCGTACTCAGCGGCATACCCGCTCCGCGTAAAATACGTAAAATATTGAATTGCTGGTTGGTAAGACCAAACTTGTCAAGGTGCTTCCGCGTGCTTTCCGTCAACCAGTTATTGGTGTAAAGGATGTTCAGCATCGCTTTACTGTATTCACTTCTGAACCGGGTCTGGTTAATGTCTTTGCTAAGACTCATATGGACATTTCAATCGTGAAAATACATAAAACGAAATTAGGGTAATCGTTAATGTGTTACCCCCACACTTTGGTTCCCTCCGCGCAGTTTGCACAAATATCGATATTGGCGCGGCACTGCAGCAGCGCCGCCCGAAAATCGCGGTAGGCTTTTTCGTTCCACACTTCGCGGAACGACCGCTGTTTCAGGTCGCCCAGCCGGTGCTGCGCGTCCTTGTCAAAACAGCAGGGCACCACCAGCCCGTCCCAGGTGATGACCGGCGCATGCCAGGCCCGCCAGCAATGGTTGCTCAGCTTGTTTTTGGGCACCATGGCGCCGCTTTTGGCGCGCTTGTAGCGGCTGAATTTGTCGAGCGAGGGGATCAGCTGGTGCGGATCGTTTTCATAATCATATACCTGCGCGGTCTTATACCAGATATCATCCACACCGATCTCCCTGGCCAGCGCCCGCGCTTCGCCGATCTGGTGTTCATTGGGCTTCACCACCAGGAACTGGAAAACCACAAAAGGCGTGCGGCTCCCGAGCTCCTTTTTCCACCTGACAATGTTCCGGGCGCCCTGCAGCGCCTTTTCCAGCCTGCCGCCTACCCGGTATTGCTGGTACACTTCCTGGGTGGTGCCGTCGATCGATATGATCAGCCGGTCGAGCCCGCTCTCCACCGTTTTCCGCGCATGGGCATCGGTCAGAAAATGCGCATTGGTAGAGGTGGCGGTATAGATGCGCTTGTCGCTGGCATATTTTACCATATCGAGAAAGGCGGGGTTCAGGTAAGGTTCGCCCTGGAAATAAAAAATAAGGTAAAAGATGTCTTTGTGCAGCTGGTCTACCGTTTGCCGGAAGAAATCGTTGTGCAGCATACCGGTGGGCCGGGTAAAAGCGCGCAACCCGCTGGGGCATTCGGGGCAGCGCAGGTTGCACGACGTGGTGGGTTCGATGGCTACGGAAAGCGGCAGCCCCCATTGCACCGGCCTGCCGCTGAATTTGCTGATATAATAACTGCCCAGCACTTTTCCGGCATTCCAGGCCCTCCTGAAGGTCAGTTTCCGCAGCAGGTTGACGTTGTCTGAAAATCGGGACATGCAACAAATATACTTAGTCTACATTTGGGCCCTGATGGCGAAAAAGAACCTGCCGGCCCGTCCCGGCCCCCGATCCCTGTTGGCTGTTTTGGTGGTAGCGCTTCTGGGTGTCGGCGGCTGGTACTGGTACAAATCCTCCCTGCCCGATTTTGAGCGATACGATGCTTTCGGCATCGACATTCCAACCGATTTTTCCATACATGGCATCGATGTTTCCAAGTACCAGCAACAGATAAACTGGACGGCCGTGCAGCAGATGGAGGTAGCCGGGGTGCGCATCGGCTTTGTTTTTATGAAAGCTACCGAGGGGCTGGGCAATATGGACCCTTTTTTCAGGCGCAACTGGGACAAGTCGGGCCATGCCGGCCTGCCGCGCGGCGCCTATCATTTTTTCCTGGCGCCCAAAAGCGGGGCCGACCAGGCCGAAAACTTCATCAGGCGCGTGGAGCTGCTGCCGGGCGACCTGCCGCCGGTGCTGGATGTAGAGCAGACCTATGGCGTAAGCGCCGATAAATTACGCACAGAGGTAAAAGCCTTCCTGACCCGGCTCGAAACCCATTACGGCGTTCGGCCGATCATTTATACCAATGTTGATTTTTACAACCGCTACCTGAAAGATTATTTTGACGACTATCCGCTGTGGGTGGCGCATTACCTGCGCAAAGACCGCCCCCGTATTGCCCGCAGCTGGGCCTTCTGGCAGCACAGCGAAAGCGGATCGGTGAACGGCATCAGCACACGGGTGGATTTCAACGTTTTCAACGGCGACTCTTCCGATTTCCGCGATTTGCTGATCACGCGCTGATACCAACGGGTTGCTTGCGCCGGCCGAGCCGCGCCAGGTATTTTTCGTGGATGATCTGGCTCATCGGTTTGTTGAATACCTTGCTCTCCACCCACGAAATAATGTCCAGGTAGGCAAAGGCCCTTGTTTCAAACCGGCTGCTCTCCAGGTGTTTGATCTTTTGCAGGAATTTTTCCAGCTCGGGCTTCATTTTGGAGGGGGAGGTACCGAATGAATGCCGGATGAATTTGAACATCTCTTCTTCCACCACCGTCAGGTTTTTCATCTTTGCCATAAAGCGGTAAACCGATTTGATCAGCGACTCAATGATCTCGTCGTTGCCGAGCTCATAATGCGCCAGCATGTGCATCAGCCGGGCATAACACTGCAGGTCGATGCGCAGGTCGGCCGAAGTATCGTAGATGATCTTCTGCAGGTAGTCGATACAGGTATTGTAATCGCCGCTGCCGAAATAGAGGGTGGCGAACTTGTAATTGAATACCACGATGCGGTGCGGATCTACATATACGGCATATTCTTCCAGCTTGGAAGCGATGATGTCTACCAGCCCCAGGCCTTCCTTGAACGTGCCGGTCATCAGGTGCCAGTTCAGCCGGGCGCTGTTGATGTAAATATCCGTATGGATACGGAAATTGTCGTGCTGGGAGGCAATCTCGGTTTTGGCGAAATCCTGGAACACCTGCAGCACTTTTTCGAACTGCGCGAAATTGCGAAGGTCGAAATGGGCGTTCAGCAGGTTATGCAAGCCCTTGATATAGTGGCCGATCTCCACTTTTTTCATCACTTCATTGCCGTCGAAAATATCCAGCCATTTCTGGGCATAACGGTAATACATCAGGAAATCCTGCCGTATGAAGGCGTACCAGGTATAGCTCTGGTAGAGGTAGAGGCGTTCGTAAAAGTCGGTCAGCTCAAAGGCGTCGGGCGGCAGCTGCTCATAAAAAAACACGCGGATGCCCTCTTCGTCTTTTTCATTACGGGCATGGCCGTTTTTCACGTACCAGCCGTAGAGCAACAGGGCGAGGTTGGACAGGCGGGTTACCCTTTCGATATGACCGCTGATTTCCAGCGCTTCCTGGGTGAGCCGCTCGGTTTTTTCCTGGATGGTACGGGTAATATGCAGGGTTTCAATCTTCTTTTCGAGCGAGATCACCTGGGCCAGGTAATTGAATTTCCCGTTTGCCTTGGCCAGCTCGCGGGCCCTTTCCAGGATCTTGAGCGCCTGTTGCTTCAGCCCCTTGTGGTAGAGGATCCGGGCATTGTCGAGCTGCTCAGATAGCTGTAATTCAAGGGTATCGGTGCTTTTCAGGTCGCGCAGGCTGGCCAGTATCTGCTTGTAGAGATGCGTTTTTAGGTTGTTGAGCTGCGGTTTCTGGATGGAGGGCAGCTTTTTCAGCAAAATCTTTTCATCGTAATCGTCCAGCTTGTCGATGGCGTCGAATACGGCGACTACTTTCAGGTCTTCTTTGGCCGAGCTTCTCTTGATATACAGCTTGAAATGGCGCTTTTCTGCCTTCTGTAGCGATTTTATTAACTGAAATAAAGCATCCGCAGATTTTTTGGGCATCATGTGGTTTTTATCCGGAAACCCTTGCTGGATAAGGATTCTGTGGCAAAGGTACCCGTTTTGGAGTAATAAAAACCGGTCAAATATGATTTGACCGGTTTTTTACCGCGTCGTAGTTTTACATCAGAGTTCAGCGATATAGTAACATACGGCAGGCAATCGCTAGGAGGCAAAGAATCGAAGAGGTCGTGAAAACTGAACGAAGCCCTTAAAGGGCCACAAGAAAGAGCTAAGAGTTTTTTTATATGGCAAGCAATCGTTAGAGGTCGACTGTGTCTACAGTGGACCTTCTTTTTTTCCAGAACGGGTGTGAAGATAATAGTTTGTTTTTCAATTCGCCAAATTCTTTAACATCATTTTTTTTGGAACAGCCCGGCGGGCTTTAACAATTCCTGTTTTACCCGGCGCTGAATTATGGTTATCTTTCAAAAAAAGCAGCCATGTCGCTTCTCAACAACAATAAGAACAGCAAAGACAAAAAGAAGAACAACCCCGTCAATAAGCCGGGTGGTACAGGCAGCCTGAAAGGAAAAGCCAATACCAAAGCCGTTTCGCGCCAAACCAAACTCACCGGCGGCTCCCAGCGCGGCTCCTGATATATACAAAAACCGCAATACCAGCGCGATATCTTTGACGAAGCGGAAGGGCTTAAAATTTAGGCGCGGAGATTGTGTATTTTGCGGTCATGGTAGATTATTTACAGGGACTGAACGAACGGCAGAAAGAGGCGGTATTGCATAAGGACGGGCCGATCATGATCGTGGCCGGGGCCGGCAGCGGAAAAACAAAAGTGCTTACCACCCGTATCGCCCACCTGATGGCGCGGCACGGCGTGGATGCTTTCAATATCCTGGCGCTGACCTTTACGAACAAGGCCGCGCATGAAATGAAAGAACGGATCGGGCACATCCTCGGTAACTCGGAAGCCCGTAACCTGTATGTAGGTACTTTTCACAGTGTGTTTGCGCGAATATTACGGGGTGAGGCCCATCGCCTGGGTTATCCCGGCTCTTTTACCATCTATGATACCGACGATGCCAAGGGCGTGATCAAAACGGTGATCAATGAACTGCATCTCGACGATAAGCTGTACAAACCCAATGTGGTGTATAACCGTATTTCCAGCGCCAAGAACGCATTGGTGAGCCCCGCAGAATACGCACAGGACTACTATATCCAGCAGGAAGATGCCCGTTCCAACCGCCCCGCCATTGCACAGATCTATGACGCCTATGCCAAACGCTGTTTCAAAAACGGCGCGATGGATTTTGACGACCTGCTCATCAAAATGTATGAGCTGCTCAAACATTTTCCCGAGGCATTGCACAAATACCAGCACAAATTCAAGTACATACTCATCGACGAATACCAGGATACGAACCCGGCCCAGTACGAGATCATCAAGCTGCTGGGCGCCGCCCACGAAAATGTTTGCGTGGTAGGCGATGACGCCCAGAGCATCTATTCGTTTCGCGGCGCCACCATCCAGAATATTTTACAGTTCCAGAAAGATTATGAAGATGTAAAAGTCATCAAGCTGGAGCAGAACTACCGCAGTACGCAGAATATCCTGAATGTGGCGAACGAAGTGATCAGTAACAATAAGAACCAGATCCCGAAAGAGCTGTGGACCGAAAACAGCGAGGGGGAAAAGATCCGCCTGGCGCGTACGATGTCGGATAATGAAGAAGGAAAATTTGTGGCCGATACCATCCAGGAGCAAAAACTGCGCAATCATTTTTCCAACCGCGATTTTGCCATTCTTTATCGCACCAATGCGCAGAGCCGCGCCTTTGAAGAAAGCCTGCGCCGCATGGGTATCGCCTACACCATGTACGGCGGTATTTCGTTCTATGCACGTAAGGAGATCAAAGACTTTGTAGCCTACCTGCGCGTGATCGTAAACCCGCGCGATGAAGAGTCGCTCAAGCGGATCATCAACTACCCGGTTCGCGGCATCGGGAAAACAACCATCGACAAATTGCTGCTCACCGCCAACAGCAATAATATATCCATGTGGGAAGTGCTGGAGAATGCAGCCCGTGCGGGCTTTAAAGCAGGCACGCTGGAAGCCATCGACAATTTCGTCACTTTTATCAGGAGCTGCCAGAGCATGCTGCGGGCGAAAAATGCCTACGAAGTAGCTTTTCATGTGGGCAAGCAAACGAATATTGTTAAGGAGCTGTTCAACGATAAAACCACCGAAGGGCTGCAACGGTACGAGAACGTACAGGAATTGCTGAACAGCATCAAGGAGTTTACCGAAACACCCAGCAACGATGAAGGTGAGGTGGGTGATAAGGGCCTGGGCGCTTACCTGCAGCAGGTTACCCTGCTTACCGATGCCGACGAAAAAGACCCTCATGCCGATACGGTAAAACTGATGACCATCCACGCTGCAAAGGGACTGGAGTTCCCGGTGGTGTTTGCCGCTGGCCTGGAAGAAATGCTTTTTCCCAATGCCATGAGCATCAACACCCGCGAAGAGCTGGAAGAAGAACGAAGGCTGTTTTATGTGGTGATCACCCGCGCCAAGAAAAAGCTGTGGATCACCTATGCCAATACGCGGTATAAATTCGGCCAGCTGGTGCAGAATGAGCCCAGCCGTTTTATAGAAGAGATCCCGCAACAGTATATCGACAAGAGTTTTGCCGGCGGCACCCGCAACCAGGGTACCGGTTACGCCCAGGGATCGGCCTTCGACCGCATGCGCGGATTCGGATCGGCCGAACAGGCAGAAAAAATGTATGGTGCGCCCCCCGCCCGCCGCAAGGAAACGACACCCGCTTACCTGCCGCCCAAAACAGCGCCCAGGATGGTGGAACACAAACCGGCGGCAGACTTTGTGCCCAGCGATACCAGCAACCTGCAGGCAGGCCAGAAAGTGGAACACCAGAAATTTGGTTTTGGAACCGTCAGCAAAATGGAAGGCAGCAACCATAACCCGGTTGCGACAGTACTGTTTGAGCACAATGGCGAGAAGAAAATCATGCTGAACTATGCAAAGCTCCGTATCGTTGAGTAGGGTAATTGGTAAGATAGCCACTGCTGCAGGCCTGTTTGCCCTGCCGTTTGCAGCCGCCGCGCAGTCGAATGCACGCGAAGCAAACCTGTTGCTGGATGCAGAGCAGATGCAATACACGAAATTTCTGGAAACAACCACGATCGATCCGGTGTATAAATTGCAGCTGGAACGTTTCGCTTCGGTAGTTGCCGACAGCCTGCAGGAAGCCTTCAATCATAAACCCGGTGCTTCCGACTCTTCGATCCTGTACATCCTGAACGCCAATCGATATTTTCTCCAAACCATCCGCGCTTCGCTCGATTTCAACCAGTTTGCCGTTTACGAACTGCCGGTGGTGCTGGCTGATTTTCCGGAAGTGGCCGATGCGGTGTTTGAAAAAAAAGACCCGCAGCAAATCGTTGCCGGCTGGGGCCTGAACCGCACCCAGCTGATGGCCGATGTATTCAGGCAATACTCCGCGGGCAAGGTATTCCAGCAGCTTGCAGACATCAGAAGGGTGGCGGTGAATGCCAATAATATCCTGCCCTTCCTGGAAAGACGAACCGACTTTCCTTTTGTTGATACCGCACTGGCTTTTGTAGCCGAACGAACCCGATGGCCTTGTCGACTATCTCACGGTGAAGAACAACCGAATTACTGATTCCTTCGGGCGTCTGACGGCCCGTGCTAAGCAGCTTGTTTACTGGCCGGCGACCGCAATGCCGCAGAGATGGCCCCGTTTGCCGAGGAATCGCCAAAGGCGGGCTTACGGGACGGTTTTAAATATGCGGATCAATAATGTGCCGGCTTACTACCAGCAACTGGTCAACAGCATCCAGGAAAATCGCCGCAGCCGGCTGGCGGGCGGTGCAGCGGGCATGCTTCCCGCCCTGCGAACCGCCCTGCACCAGAAGGGTACCATCTTCTTTGTCAACCACGTTAATGCCCTGCACAATGCGAAAGAAGAGACCCGGTTTGCGAGCCTGACGCCGCTGCGGCCCATCGATCTTTATTACCTGCTGGTATCAGACGAAGACGAACTTTATACGTCCAGCTTCCTGGGTATTTATTACCGGCTGAAAGATTCGCTGGTCTATGGCCATGCCGATGACCTTATGCGCATGGTGCAGTACGACCAGTTCAGGAAATTCATCCGCGTGTGCGCGCACTACAATGTGCTGAGCGATTACCTGGCCAGCATGTCAGACGAGTCAAGGTGGAGCCTGTTAAAGGATTTCATATCCAATATCGATTCCAGCCGGTCGAGCGGGCTGGAAGACGCAATGGATGTGGCCGATGCATTTACCGGCCTGGCGAATGAGCAGATATACCGGAGCATGGTGGGCGGACTGATCGAGAAAAACCTCAACCGTTGCCGGGAGGCAAATTCCTTTTACGGCATTCGCCTGTACAGTATTTTGAAAGAAGTGTTTTTAATGGTTTCAGACCCCGTAGCGCAACAGGCTATTTTCAGGAAGCTGGGTAATTATGAGTTGTTGTCGATCGATTCTGTTCGCGACAAAGACAGTATTGTCGACAACCTTGTATTGTTTTACGGAGACGACGACGGGAAGGCTTCGTACCAGAGCTTCATGAGCCTTTTCAAAAATAAAACCGAGTGGTCGGTGGTACAGCAGCCGCAGTGGACCGAGATCAGCTCACTGACCGCCCTGCAGCCCGTTCGCATTTATGCCAACCTGCCGTTGGACCATGGAACGCGGCAGGATGAAACAGCGCAGAAAGCCCTGCTGGCCTACCTGAACGAGGCGCAGATCAAACCGGGGGTGATCGTTCACCGCGGCCACAGCTACCATTTGCCTACCACGCTCGAATACCTGCAACCGTATATGAAGCTGGCTGTGCTGGGTTCCTGCGGCGGATACAAAAACCTGCTGACCGTAGCAGGTAAAAGCCCCACAGCCCAGATCATCGCCACCAAGCAGGTGGGTTCGAAAGCCATTAATGATCCTTTGCTGCAGCAGATCATCGGCCGGATCGGCCGGAAAGAGGATATTCACTGGCCCGATTTCTGGGCGCAGATGGATGCGGGCTTCAGTGCCGATGCCAATACCCAGGGGCTGTGGGCGGAATATGTACCGCCTTACCGTAACCTGAGTTTATTTGTAGCGAGATTGTACAATATGGATGATGCCTCGTTCTGATAACAGCCTTGTCGGTTAAAGGGCCGCTTTCAATGCCGCCACCACCGGTTTGCTGTTGCCGATAAAGATCTGATCACCCACAATGGCCACCGGTCTTTTCAGGAAAGTATATTCATCCAGGATAAGCCGGCGGTAGTCTTTTTCGGTAAGCTGCTTGTCTTTCAGCCCCATCGATTTATACTTGAGCGCCCGGCGGCTGAACAGCGCTTCATAGCTGCCGGCCAGCTTTTTCATTTCATCGAGCTGTGCGGGGGTGATTTTGTCCGTTTTGATGTCTTGCAGTTCGGCTTTTTTTTCAACAGCCTTTACTTCTTTCAGGATTTGCTGGCAGGTATCGCAGGTGGATAAGTGATAGATCTTTTTCATAAATTGTTCTTCCACGCAAAAATACAGTCATGCGAACAATGCTTTTGTTTTCGATGCTTTGCATTTCGTTGGCGGCCGCCGCGCAAACCGACGATCCGCCCGCGGCGATCCGCAAACTGATGAGCAACCAGCAGGATGCCTGGAACCGGGGCGACCTGGTGGCTTTTATGAATGGTTACTGGAAATCGGATTCGCTGATGTTTATCGGCAGCAAAGGCATTGTTTACGGATACGATAATACCCTGAAACGGTACCAGGCTACCTATAGCTCACCGGAGCAGATGGGTAAGCTGAAATTTGATCTCCTGCACATCAACCGCCTCGACCAGCATGCTTACCTGGTGGTGGGCCGGTTTCACCTGACCCGTACGGTGGGCGACCTCAGCGGTATTTTCACCCTTACGTTCAGGCAGGTCAACGGCGAATGGGTGATCACCAGCGACCATACCGGTTAAATTAAAAAGGCGATACTGTAATATATGACTGTTTCAAACGTCTAACCGGTAAACGATACTTGGACGAGAAAGAATTTCTGGCCAGTTTGCGTGCGCACCAGGGTATTATTTACAAGGTGGTGAGCATGTATGCAACAGACAATGAAGAGAAAAAAGATCTCTACCAGGAAATCGTGTTACAGTGCTGGAAGGGCGTGGGGCAGTTCAGAAGAGAGGCAAAATTCAGCACCTGGCTGTACCGGATCGCGATCAATACGGTGTTAACACTGCGCCGGAAAAAAAACGTTCATTTTTTTACCGAAACCCTGCCCGATGCCGGCTTTGAGCCGCCGCTTGCTTTTGACCGGGAAGATACCTGGCAGCTGCAGGCAGCCATCCGCCTGCTTTCGGAAACCGACAAGGCGATGGCCCTGTTGTTTCTCGACGGATATGAAACCGGTGAGATGGCAGACATAATGGGTATCAGTGCAGCGCATGCCAGCGTGCGTATGTACAGGATCAAACAACGCCTGGCCAAAATCATGCATTCGAAACAACATGAATGAAACCCAAAACTGGAAACAATGGCAACCGGTTGATGACCTGTTGGAGCAGGTGCTGGCGGCGGGCCGTCCGCGGGTGAGTGTGCATCCGCTGTCGAAGCTGCAGTCGCATCTCTTCAGGAACCTGGTGTGGAGTGCGCTGATCACCGCAGGCTACCTGCTGGCGCTGTTCTTCAGCAACAGCTGGCAGGTATGGCTGGGGTTGCTGGCGGCGGTTTGCTTCAATTCGGTGGTGATCTGGAAAGGCATTTCGCTGTACCGGAGCGGGCAGCAGGCGCGCCTGTCTGATACCGCCCTCCTGCCTTTGCTGGAAACATTCGTGGATAAATGCCGGCGATGGGAAAGCCTCCAATACCGCCTCGCCGTGGTGGTGTACCCCCTGGCCATTGCCGCCGGTTACCTGTCCGGCGGCTCCTTGGCTACGGGCCTTCCCCTTTATTACCTGCTGAAACAGCCCTTTTTTGCCTGGGGCCTGCCCGTTACCGTTTTGTTATTGTCGGCCGGTGGTTTCTTTCTTGCCCGTTATCTGTTCCGGCGGCAATACGGGCAATACCTGCTGCAGCTGGAAAACGATTTGGAGCAACTGAAATGATAAAGGGTTTATGGTTTATTGTCTGTAGTTTATAGTTGCTGCCGCGTGCCTGGTGGGTTTTGTTTTTGCCAGCGGGCTTCGGGTGCGGCCTGGTGTAATGGTTCACGCCAAGGCTGCAACGGGGCAAAGGCGCAATGGATGATGTTGCAAAGTCAAAAGGCAAAAATCAAAAGGCAAAAAGGGGTCGCTGCCAGTGCAGGCGCGCTTTCACCTGTGCCATTGTACCCGTCGGGTATTCCCGACGGGTGGGAAAGCCGCTGATAATAAATAAGTTACACCGCTAGGGGCCCTTTTGCCTTTTGACTGTTGATTTTTGACTTTATCCTCCCGGCGTGAAAAAACATAGTGTGCCATAAAAGTGCACCCGCTTTCCCGCGGGCACTTACTTCCTCATCCATTCTCCGTTCCTCCGTTTGTCTCTGTGCGAAACAGTGAAAATAACACCCTGCCCAAAGAGAAGAGGCTGCACTCATCGGGGTACAACCTCTTCTCGTTCTGATTGCTGCACATGCGGCAGCAACTATAAACTACAGACAATAAACCATAAACTATTTATCAGCTTTTCCTTTCCAGCAGTTTGTAGAACTGGTCCAGTTGGGGCAGGATAACGATCCGGGTGCGGCGGTTGGCGGCGCGGCCTTCGGCGGTGCTGTTATCGGCGATGGGTTTATGTTCACCACGACCGGCAGCAGCCATTTTGGTGGGCTCCATACCGTAGTCTTTCTGCAGGATTTTTACCACGGCAGTAGCACGGAAAACGCTCAGGTCCCAGTTGTCTTTCAGGGGCCCGATATTGCCACGCAGCTCGGCGTTGTCGGTATGACCTTCTACCATGAATTCGATATCAGGCTGGTTTTTCAGTACAGTGGCTACTTTGCCCAGTACTTCTTTGGCACGGGGTGTTACGGTGTAGCTGCCGCTTTTGAAAAGCAGTTTGTCGGAGATGTCAACAAATACCACCCCTTTATCTACTTTGATATTGATATCCTGGTCATCGAGGTTGCCGATGGCGCCTTTCAGGTTCATCACCAGCGCCATGTTAAGAGAATCTTTTTTGGCCATTTGGGTTTGCAGGTCCTGGATATAGGCATCTTTGAGACCGAGGTTTTCCATCGACTTCTTGATGCTTTCAGCCTGCTGCGAACTGATCACCGAAAGGTCCTGCAGTTGCTTCAGCGCTGACGTATTATTTTCTTTCAGCAGATCGATTTGCTTGTTCAGGTTGGCAATATCGTTTTCGAGACCGGCTCTTTTCCGGGCCTCTTCTGCTTTAGCATCATTGCAGGAACCGAGATCGGTAGTCAATTGGCTGTTTTTACCGGTCAGCTCAGCTACTTTCGCCTGTTCCGCCTTGAATTTTTTGGAACTCACGCAAGACACCAAAGAGAGGCTTGCGCAGGTTACCGCGACTAAATAAGAAATTTTCATAAATGATATTTTAAATGAATATTGTACAAATGTAGCGGTTCGCCATCAACCGAACCGCCATTTTTGCGAAGACCGGTTTAGAGAACCAGCACCCCGTTGGCTACAAATACAGTTTCTTTTTTAGGACTCTTGATTTTGGCAATTTCTTCCTTGCTCTTGCCGGCATCTTTGGCATAATGTTTCAATTGCTTCACCGGGGTTTCGGTAACAGTGGCCTCACCGTCAAGCACTACTTCCTTACCTCCAATGTCTTTGGGCATGAAAAAACCATAGTCCTTGAATTTGACCATGATGGGTTCTCCCTGACCGGTTTCCAGCTTCATCCAGCAACCCATTTTCTGGCATACGGAGGTCACTTTTCCTGTCACTTTACCGGTAAACTGGCCGTTGTTGACTTTTGAGGATAGTCCGCGGCGGGCACAGCGTTTTGGCCGTAGCGCCCGCCCCGTAGGTGACGCCGGGAGCGGCGGAAACAGGGTCCTGGGCGAGGGCTGAACCTGAAATGGCCGCCGTCAGCACCAGGGTAGCAAGTAATTTCATGCGACTATTTTAATTAAGTTAATGATAATGCGTAAAGGTCTTATTTGTTGCTGATTTCGCCGTGCTTTTAGTCCATTTCTAACGAAAATGATAGTAGTTGGATTTTCAACCCGTTTTTTAACGGTAAAATATTTAGTGAAAAAATGCTAAATAGTTTAGTGTTAATATCAATTTGCAGCCTATCTTTGCTACGGAAATTATATTTGAACCCATAACAACGATAAAACAACCTATATGTCGAATGCAGAGAAACTAAAAGCGCTGAAGCTGACCATAGACAAGATCGATAAAGACTTTGGCAAGGGGTCGGTGATGATGATGAATGAGCGGTCTACCGAGGCGCAGGAAGTGATTTCGACCGGATCGCTGGGCCTGGATGTGGCCCTCGGTATCGGTGGTTTTCCGCGGGGCAGGATCGTCGAAATATATGGGCCGGAATCTTCCGGTAAAACGACCGTTGCCATCCACGCCATTGCCGAAGCCCAGAAAAAAGGAGGTATCTGTGCCATTATAGATGCAGAGCATGCCTTTGACAGCAATTATGCCCAGCGTTTGGGCGTGGATGTTGACAGCCTGTTGATCTCCCAGCCCGACTATGGTGAGCAGGCCCTCGAAATTGCCGACCGGCTTATTCTTTCGGGTGCCGTGGATGTGGTGGTGATCGACTCGGTGGCCGCCCTGGTGCCCAAAGGAGAGCTGGAGGGTGAAATGGGCGACAGTAAAATGGGATTGCAGGCCCGCCTTATGAGCCAGGCCCTGCGTAAACTGACCGCTACGATCAACAAGACCAATACTGTTTGCATTTTCATCAACCAGCTGCGGGAAAAGATCGGGGTGATGTTTGGTAACCCCGAAACCACCACCGGCGGTAACGCCCTTAAGTTCTATTCTTCGGTAAGGCTCGATATCCGCCGGATGACCCAGATCAAAGACGGCGATGAAGCGATTGGAAACCGTGTGAAAGTAAAAGTGGTGAAAAACAAAGTGGCGCCTCCTTTCCGTACCGCCGAATTCGATATCATTTTCGGGGAAGGCATTTCAAAGGTGGGAGAAATCATCGATATGGGCGTTGACCTGGGTATTGTGCAGAAAAGCGGATCCTGGTTCAGCTATAACAGCGACAAGCTGGGTCAGGGCCGCGATGCCGTAAAACAGTTGTTGCGCGACAATCCTGAACTGCAGACCGAACTGGAAACAAAAATCCGCGAGAAGATCAAGGAGCTGCAGGCCAGCTGATGCAGAGGAGGAGAGAGGCAGGGGCGAAAAACAGTGCCCTTCTCTTTGTATTTTGCAGGATGATCTCTTTTCCGCGCATGCGGCTCCTTCTTTTGGTTGAACTGCTTTTTTGCTGCGCGGGCAGTCATGCGTTGGCAGTGAATATTTCTGATACGCCGGTAACTCCTTTACCGGATACGGTTCCTTTGTACAGAAGCAGGGAATGGTATCCGGTGAAGGGATACAGGATCAACAGCACCTATTTGCGTTCATTCCTTACCGATTTCCCGAAAGTGCTTGCTGCGCCCACGCGGTACAACAGGCGCGATTGGATGATTGCCGGAGCGGGAGC
>JASGFZ010000005.1:0-28473 GCA_047605345.1 Flavihumibacter sp.
TGGGATAGAGTTTCTGTATGGCCTGGTATTCGTGCAAAAGGCCCAGGGTGCGGGTGCTGTTGCGCCGAAATGCGCCTGTAAGACGAGGTGATTCATTTCCAGCAAAACCATTTTCCCCATCCGGCTGATTGATTCCACCACGGCCGATTCCATCTGGCGGCTGATCATGTCGATATGCCCCAGCGTCTGCAGGCTTTGGGCATCGGCTTTGTTGAGGATGGTGCGGGTTACCTGTTTGCTCATTTTGCCCAGGCTTTCGAGCGACTGCATAGCGTTTTGCACCTTACCGATATTCACTTCGCTGATACGGGCGCCCAGGCGGTGCACATCGATCAACAGCCCCACGTCCACGCCGTAGTCATTTTCAAAGCTTATTTTTTCGAGCAGCGATTTACGGGCGGCGATCATGCCGCTCAGGGGCTGTTCCAGGTTGCTCAATTCGGGGAAGAGGATGCTCAGGAGCGGTTTGGCCACCAGCTGGGTAACCCGGCCGGCCTGCCGTTTGAAGGTCGATTTCACAAAATCGGCTTCGTTGTTGATGATGGGGTTGGCCAGCAGGTCTACCACATCTGGCGGATAGGTAACAATATCGCCATCGAGGTACACCACCACGTCGAATTTGGCGGCGAGCAGGCCTTCACGCATCGAAAGCCCCTTGCCCCGGCGGCTGCTGGTTACAATACGTACCGATTCTTTCTGGGCTTCGGCAATGGTATTATCGGTTGAATTATCGTCTACCACGATGATTTCCAGGGGCAGGCGGCTTTGCCTGATGATACGGATAACCTTGCGGATAGTGGCGCCTTCATTCAGCACGGGAATAATTACTGAAACCATTAGGTAAATTTTTCTCGGGTTACTGGTTATTTTAAAGATATTCTTATCAGAACAGCCGGCGGCCGTTCAGGTTCTGGAAGCTGCCCATTTTAATGGATTTTTCACCGAATCTATCCATGAAAAATTCATGCCGCGTGCCGGGTTCACTGCCGCCGGCGGGGATCGGGTGCGGGCTCGCCCCGGTCGAAGAATTTGACCAGCAGGAAACCGGCGGCAAATCCGCCTACGTGTGCGGCATAAGCTACGCCGTCTGACTGCCCCGCCATGGCGCCGAAACCGCTCACCACCTGCAGAACAATCCACATGCCCAGGGCCACCCAGCTGGGAATAGCAATGATGAACCAGCCCAGCAGGGCATTCACGCGGCGGGTGGGGTACAGCAGCAGGTATCCGCCCAGCACCCCTGAAATGGCGCCCGAAGCGCCCAGGCTGGGGGTAAGCGGGTCGGCACCGATAACGGTGGTGAAAACCACATGGCAAAGCGATGCGATGACGCCGCAGAGCAGGTAGAAAAACAGGTAGCGAACATGCCCTAGCCGGTTTTCGAGGTTGTCGCCGAAAATCCACAGGTAAAGCATATTACCGGCCAAATGGGCAATGCTGCCGTGCATGAACATGGAGCTGAGTAGGGTAAAATATACGGGAACAGGTGTGGGCTGCAGGCCGGGAACGAGGTAGTACTGCCCGTCGACCAGCACTTTCCTGGAGGCGGTTACGATGTCCTGGCCGGTCAGTATCTCGGCCGGCACCGTAGAAAAAGCATAGGTGAAAGCCGCATTGGCGCCGAGGCCCTGCCAGAATACAAATACGAAAATATTGACAAGGATCAGCAGCCAGTTGATATAAGGTGTAATGTGACGATCGCTGTTGTCGTCGCTGAGGGGCAATAGCATAAATCAAATTAAACAAAGCCCGCCAGCTATCGAAATTATCCTTCAAAGATGAGCGAGAAAATGATCTGGCGGCTCTGGATGCGGTCGATCACGTTTGAGTATTTCAGGTTCTCGTCGCGCGCATGTACATTGCTGATGCCGTTGCTGATCTTTATTTCGGGCGAAAGAATGAACATCTTGTTGTAAAAGTTGAATCCGATACCCGCTTCAATACCGAAATCGCCTTTTTTCAGCTTCACGAAATTTTCCGCATTGCGCGATGCTGCTTTTGACGTGAGGTCGGTTTCGTATTTCACCCCGCCCATCATATACACCCGGAAATTGCCGATCCGGTCAGATTTGAGCTTGAGCTGCAAAGGCACGCCCAGCAAAATCGACTCCACCTGCTGGTTCATAACGGCCGATTCTTCTTTGCTGCCATCGGGGTATTTCAGGTGGTAATTGATCGATTTGTTCACAAACAGCAGTTGCGGAAAAACAACCCGCGCTTCAAAGCGGTTGCTGATCCGGAAAGTATGCATGCCGCCGATACCAAACCCGAAATTGTTATTGGGATTGCTCACCAGTACCGAGTCGGATTGCAGGAAACGCGGGTGCTGGCTGATCTGAAAACGGTTGGAAGTACCCATGATCACGATACCGATATGGTACCATTTGTCATCGTTGTCGGGCAGGTTCAGGCCTTCCCGCAACTGGGCATGGGCGATCACCGACAGGAACAGGAGGCATACGGCGATACCGCCGGTACGAAAGAAAGATGAAAATTGCATACGTAGAGATCGACCATACAGACAAATTAACGGCCAATTCTTTAATTAATTGCCGCGATCCTGCTTTATAACAAGTTTTTTGGTTTATAACCGGTGTAGATGGTGGCTATACAGAAGCTGAGCGGCTTAAAAGCGGTATCGCCGTAGCCGCACTGTTCCAGGATGGCCCGCAGCGCTTCGCCCTCGGGAAAAGCTTTCACCGACTTGCTCAGGTAGCTGTAAGCCTCGCGGTTGCGCGAAATCATGCTGCCGATGCCCGGGGTAATCTTGTTCATATACCACTGGTAAAGTTTGCTGAACACCGCCTGGCGGGGGCGGGAGAATTCCAGGATCACCAGCTTGCCGCCGGGTTTCAGCACCCGCAGCATTTCTTTCAGTCCCTTTTCCAGGTTTTCGAAATTGCGAACGCCGAAGGCTACGGTAACGGCGTCGAATTCGTTTTCAGCAAAGGGAAGCGCTTCGCTGTCGCCCTCCAGCAGGGTGATGCGGCCGGTAAGCCCGGCTTTTTCCACTTTTTTCCGGCCCAGTTCCAGCATGCCCTTTGATATGTCAATACCTGTAATGTGTTCGGGTTTCAGGTATTTGTCCGCCGCCAGGGCAAAATCGCCGGTTCCGGTGGCCACATCCAATATTTTGCGTGGTTTGCCTGCTTTTAGCTGCGAAATGGCTTTTCTTCGCCAATACAAATCGATCCCGCCGCTGAGGAACCGGTTCAGGAAATCGTAGCGGAAGGCGATCTGGTCGAACATCTCGGCCACCTGCTGCTTCTTGTTCTGTTTTCCTTCTCCATACGGGAGAATATGATCGTGGGGCAAAGGTTTGCTCATGGTGCGCAAAGGTAGCGAACGAAATTAGTTTCTGTGGCAATGGGCGTGTCACGGGCGGCGTCAGTAATCGAGCTCGAGCCGGAGTTTGTCTTTGAGGTCTTTCACCAGCGGGTATTGTTCGGCCAGCAGTTGGAAGCGTTCTTTGGCGCTTAACGGCGCTTCTGCTTTGGGTAGCTGGTCATCCCGCTGTTCGATGACCAGCTGGAAGCTGAGGTAACGGTTCCTGAACTGTTCCTGCAAAAATTCGCCCAGCGGAATGCGTTCGGCGTCGATGAATTTCTGTTGCAGGTTATTGGGGGCTGCAATGCTGAAATGCTGGTGATCGGTTATGCGCAGTACTGCCATTTCAAAGCTCTGCTGTGCAGGGTTTTTATTGTCTGCCAGCTGCTGCGTGAATTGTTTCCAGGCAGTTTGTAACGCTTCTTCGCTGAGCGGGATGGCGGCAAGTGTTTCTTTTTCCTTTCCGCTGGCATTTACCTGTTGCCGGATGTTTTTCAGGCTGAGCTTCGATGGCTGCGTTTTGGTTGTCATCAGCTTTTCGTCGACCGTGAGTTTGGCTTCCGGCTCTTTGGGCCTGGCTTTTTCAACCGGTGCTGCAACGGGCGGCGGCGGTGCGGTTTGAACCGGTTTGCTGCTCACGGGCTGCTGCCGGATACCGATGGGTGTCAGCCCCCGGAAATTGACGGGGCGCGGTTCGGCCAGGCGGTTGCTGCTGGTATCAGCGGTCAGCTCCAGCGCCTGTTTCAGGTAGCAGAGCCTGATCAGGGTCAGCTCTACCTGCAGCTTTTTATTGCGGGCGGTGCGGTACTGGATCTCCGATTCGTTGAGCAGGTTCAGTGCGCTTACCAGGTACCCGGCATGGGTGCGGGCGGCCATCTGCACGTATTTCGGCCGGAAGCTTTCCACCACTTCCATCAGCGCCGCGAGTTTTTCGTCTTTGCAGAGCAGCAGGTTGCGGAGGAACTCGGAAAAACCACCCAGCACCAGGTCGCCTTCGAAGCCCTTGCGGTTGATATCGTCGTACAGCAACAGGGCGCCGGTAAGATCCTGGTTCAGCATATGGTCCATCCATTTGAAATAATAATCGGCGTCGAGAATGTTCAGGTGCTCGAGGGTATTGCGATAGGAGAACTGGCCATTGGTGAAGCTGACGATTTTGTCGAGAATGCTGAGTGCATCGCGCATACAGCCTTCGCTTTTCTGCGCGATCACCTGCAGGGCGGCGGGCTCGGCGCTTATCTTTTCTTTTTCACAGATCTCTTCCAGGTGCTCTACCGTGTCTTGCGGTGTAATGCGCTTGAAATCGAATATCTGGCAGCGCGACAGGATGGTGGGAAGTATCTTGTATTTTTCGGTGGTGGCCAGGATGAAAATGGCGTAGGGCGGCGGCTCTTCCAGGGTTTTCAGAAAGGCGTTGAAGGCGCTCGTGCTGAGCATGTGCACCTCATCCACGATATAGACCTTGTATTTGCCGGCCTGGGGTGCAAACCGTACCTGCTCTACCAGGGCGCGGATATCATCAACCGAGTTGTTGCTGGCCGCATCCAGCTCATGGATATTCAGGGAACTGCCTTCGTTGAAGGACACGCAGGAATGACAGGAATTGCAGGCTTCGCCGTCGGCCGACGGGTTTTCGCAGTTGATCGTTTTGGCCAGGATCCTTGCGCAGGTGGTTTTTCCCACGCCCCGCGGACCGCAAAACAGGAAAGCATGCGCCAGCTGCTGGTTTTTGATGGCGTTTTTGAGGGTAGTGGTGATATGCGACTGGCCTACAACGGTCGAAAAGTTCTGCGGGCGGTACTTCCTGGCCGATACGACAAACTGTTCCATGCCGGCAATTTAGCATTTTTTGCCGGGCTGGTCCATTTACCCGTCGGTATTCCCACGGGAATACCCGACGGGTAAATCACAAAAAAGGATGGCGCTGGAAGGGCTGGTTGCGGTCGAACAGGTAGCGGTAGGTGGTGAGCACCCGGCTGCGGATGGGCGTCAGGCTCTCGGCCACGCCGATCATTTTGGGGTTGAAATCGCCGATCCACTGCATTTCATATTCTTCATAGTGCAGGTCGTGCTGTACCACTTTACCCGCTTCCACGATCAGGTAGCTGTCAACCCCCTTTGCCTGCCACTCGGGCACCACCCCGAATACGATGCCCACAAACCGTTTGTTGACTTTAAACCGCTTCAGCCACAGGAAATAAAGCTTCTGCAAAAGGCCGAATTTCCCGTTGAGGTATTTAAACCACTGGTTGAGGTCGGGCAGGTTGATAAAAATGGCGATGGGTTCGTTTTTGTAATACACAAACCAGTTGATGCGCTCATCCAGCACCGGTTTCATGCTCCGGAACAGCAGCTTGCATTGCTGCAGGCTCAGCTCTTTATTGCCCGCATGTTTTGCCCAGGCCTTGTTATAAACCGTGCAAAAATCGGCGGCATATTTGTCGATGTCTTTTTCGACATATAACGCGCGCTGAAATCGGGGTCTTTGGCAATATTCGCGTGCCGGTCGAACAGCTTTTTCTGGAAGGGTTCGCGGGGATGCATGCCGAAGCAGATCTGCTGGTAAAAAGGCTGGAAGCCATAGTTCTCGAACAGCTCGCGGTAATAAGGCTGGTTATAATTCATGCAGTACAGCGGCGGCTGAAAGCCCTGTACCACCAGTCCCCACCATTTATCGCGCTCGCCGAAATTGATAGGGCCGTCCATGGCCGTCATGCCGTTTTCGGTTAACCACGCCTGCGCCTGGGTAAACAGCTTATCGGCAGCGGCCTGGTTATTGATACATTCAAAAAAACCAATACCCCCTACGGTTCCTATCGCCTTTGTTCTTATACCGGTTATTGACAAAGGCGGCAATGCGGCCGATCGGCTCATCACCGTTCAGCAGTATCCAGCGAATCAGCCGCCCGTTCCGGAATGCCTTGTTCTTAGCGGGATCAAATACTTCGTTGACATCTTTGTCGAGCGGACGAATCCAGTTGGGATTGTCTTTATACAAATACACCGGCACTTCCAGGAAGCGGCGCGCCAATTGCATATTTGTTACTTCAACTAATTGCATCATTGTTCATTACAGGATGGGCAAGTTAATCCGAACAAGGCTATTAATTAGAAAGTATGGCGTAATTTTAGTAAACCATTGAACAGTTAAATTGTGAACAATGAACAACAATACTAAGTTTTTGACCGGATTGCTGGTGGGCGTTGCCGCCGGCGCCGCCATCGGTTATTTCCTGTCAACCGACAAAGGCAAGGAAATACTCGATGATATCAGGTCGGCCGCTTCAGATGCCGGCGAAGAAGTGAAAAATGCATTTGCCAAGGGTAAGAAATGGGCCGAAGACGTGGAAGAAAAAGCTTCATTCAACAGTTAGGGCATGGACCAAGAGGAACCGAATTATTTTGAACGAACGGAAAAGCTGGTCCGGCAATACATCGACGACCGGGCATTGTTATTGAAGCTGACGGCTACCGAAAAAGTAGCGAGGCTGGCATCGGCCATGGTTATCTTTATGGTGATCAGCCTGGTTGGTTTCCTGCTGCTGCTGTTTGTCAGCGTGCTGGCGGGTTACCTGCTTTCTTTGTGGACCAAGAGTTACCCCATCGGCTTCGGTATCGTAACCTTGTTGTACCTGGTTGTGATGATATTGGTGCTGACCCTGCGGAAAAAATACCTCGATCCGCTGATCACTAATATCGTGGTCAGGATTTTCTTTGATAAAACTGCTGATGATGACGGAGACAACAACCCGGCCCAAGCGTGATTTGTCGCATATCAATAGTGTAGATGACCTGCTCGATGAAGCCCGGCAGCTGCGTATCCGCATAAGAATGCAGGAGCAGGAACTGCGCGATCACCTGAAGGCGCTTCCGAAAGAAGCGGTGAAGCTGGGTGTGGGCAATGTGGTGCAGCCCTTGCTGAAAAACAAAGCGGCGGGGCTGGCTGTTACAGCCGCCACTGCGCTGGCGGGTAATTTTGTGATCAGGAAGGCGGCGGCCAATGCAAGCCGTTCCGTGTTCGCATCGCTGACCAAAACCGGTGTGATGGCGGTGGGCCAGTTTTTGCTGCGAAAATTCCTGGCGCCGAAGAAGAAACGATAAGCAGCTATTTGAACATCTTTTCCATCAGCACCTTGTCGTGCCCATACACATCGTCGCGAAAATTCAGCAGACCCTCGCGATCCACCCAGGCGGTGAAATAACCGATGAATACCGGCAGCTCCTGTTTTACCGTTACGAATTTTTCTTTCCCGCTGTTCATGGCTTTGTCGATAGCGGCGGTCGTCCACGCAGAATCATTCCGCAAGATCCATTCCGCCAGCTTCTTTGGCTGCGAGAGGCGGATGCAGCCGTGGCTGAAATCGCGTTTCGATTCATTGAACAGGTTCTTTGAAGGCGTATCGTGCAGGTAAATATTGTAGTTGTTGGGAAACAAAAACTTAACCAGTCCCAGTGAATTGGATTTGCCGGGTTTCTGCCGCACATTGCCGCCATTCCATTCCATATTGTGCCGCGCCAGGTAATGCTGATCGCGTTTGATGCCCGGTAATACTTCTTTGGCAAGAATGCCCGGCGGCACATTCCAGTAAGGACTGAACACCACGTTTTTCAGGTCGCCGGTAAATATCACCGTCGAATGGGTGATGCTGCCCACTACCACATTCATCGTGAACACCAGCTGATTACCCGCTTCGTAGGCAAACAGGCGATAATCGGGAATATTCACCAGTATATAATCTGTTTTGGGTTCGGCCGGCACCCAGCGGATCCTTTCCATATTCACGAGTATTTGCCGGATGCGGTAATCGATCGGCCGGTTCATTTCCACCAGCGTGCTGCCGCCCACCACCCCGTCTTCTTTAAGCCCGTAGCGGCGCTGGAACCGTTTAACCGCCTTTACCAGGCTGGTATCGAACACGGCGGTGCTGTCGTTCACGGCCAGGTCTTTCGTTACCGCGAGTCTTTTTTTCAGCTGAAGAACAACTTCCCCCGTATCGCCGGCGCTGATTTTTTTGGCACTTGTGTGCAGCGGATCCCAGGCACCTTCCTGCTGCAGCTGGTAATACGCTTTCAGGGCATCGCGCAGCAGTCCGTATTGCCGGTTCACCGGCTCATACCCGGCATAGCCCTTGCCGCCGCCGCGCACCAGGGTATCGAGCAGGCCGAGGAGGTCGACCTTGCGCCGGGGAATGAACCAGCCCAGGTCTTTACCGTTCAGGGATTCATTGCCTACATAGGCCTTGCTGGCGTAGTTGAAAAACAGGCTGGTCATATCCAGCTCCATGCGCTGCTGCTCGGCGGCGGGGATGGCCTTGTTGCCATTTGCGTACACCGAATCGGCCCAGCGTTGCACGAAGGGATTGTAGATGCTGCTGTCGCGGCTGTAACCTATATAATTCGACTGCAGGTTCCACAGCTGCACGGCCTGTTCGGCCACCCCGCTGGTGTCGAACCAGGCATAGCTGTAGTTCCGGGCATTGTAAAAATTGACGATCATTTGCCGGGTGGTATCGGGCAGGTGCTGATCGGTCAGGTATTGCTGCACCGCCGCACTGTCGAGAAACAGGGTGGAAGTGGCCAGTTCGGGCGTGATCTCCACGGCCCTTTCAACGATGGCGGGGGCCTTGGTATTTTCCTGGCAGGACCACGACAAAACACTGATTACCACCGCGAAAACAAAAATCGAATTCATTTTCATATCACCTAAATATACATCATGAAATCCCTTACCTTTGCGCCAAATTTGAAAACCTCGCCTAAAAATGTTCCTCATATATGTCAACCAAAGGAAAAGTAAAACAAGTCATCGGCGCCGTATTAGACGTGCAGTTCGACGGTAAATTGCCTGAAATTCTGAATGCGCTGGAAGTGAAGCGCGATAATGCCGGTCCGCTGGTGCTCGAAGTACAGCAGCACCTGGGTGAAGACAGTGTACGTTGTATTGCGATGGATGGAACCGAGGGGCTTGTACGCGGTATGGAGGTGGTTGACACCGGTCGCCCCATTGCCATGCCCGTAGGAGAAGGCATCAACGGACGTTTGTTCAATGTAACCGGTGACCCGATCGACGGATTGCCGGCTATCGATAAGGCCAATGGCCGCTCCATTCACGCCAAGCCGCCGGCTTTCGAAAACCTGAGCACCTCTACCGAAGTGCTGTTCACGGGTATCAAGGTGATCGACCTGATCGAACCCTATGCAAAGGGTGGTAAGATCGGTTTGTTCGGTGGTGCGGGGGTAGGTAAAACCGTACTGATCCAGGAACTGATCAACAACATCGCCAAAGGCCACGGTGGCCTGTCGGTGTTTGCCGGTGTGGGCGAACGCACCCGCGAAGGAAACGACCTGATGCGGGAGATGATCGAAGCCGGTATCATGAAATACGGAGAAGGCTTCAGGCACAGCATGGAAGAAGGCGGTTGGGACCTCGATAAGGTGAACCTCGACGAGCTGAAAGAGTCGAAGGCGACCTTCGTATTCGGACAAATGAACGAGCCCCCCGGCGCCCGCGCCCGTGTGGCCCTCAGCGGACTCACCATCGCCGAGTATTTCCGTGATGGCGACGGTACCGGAAAAGGAAAAGACATCCTGTTCTTCGTAGATAATATCTTCCGTTTCACCCAGGCCGGTTCTGAAGTGTCGGCCCTGCTGGGACGGATGCCTTCGGCGGTGGGTTACCAGCCTACGCTGGCCACTGAAATGGGCCTGATGCAAGAGCGTATTACGTCGACCAAACACGGTTCCATTACCTCCGTACAGGCGGTATATGTACCGGCGGATGACTTGACCGACCCCGCACCCGCTACCACTTTCGCCCACCTCGACGCCACTACGGTATTGAGCCGGAAGATCGCCGACCTGGGTATTTATCCTGCGGTGGATCCCCTGGATTCCACCAGCCGTATCCTGACCCCGCAGGTGGTGGGTGATTCGCATTATAACACCGCCAACCGCGTGAAGCTGATCCTCCAGCGTTATAAGGAGCTGCAGGACATCATCGCGATTTTGGGTATGGATGAACTGAGCGATGAAGATAAAATGACCGTGGCCCGCGCCCGTAAGGTGCAACGCTTCCTGAGCCAGCCTTTCCATGTGGCCGAGCAGTTCACCGGCCTGAAAGGGGTGTTCGTGAGCATTGAAGACACCATCCGCGGTTTCAACATGATCATGGACGGTGAAGTAGACGATTATCCCGAAGCTGCCTTCAACCTGGTGGGAACCATTGAAGACGCGGTTGAAAAGGGTAAGAAACTGCTGGCGCAGGCGCAGGGATAACAAGAAGTTTATGGTTTATGGTCTCAGGTTTATGGTTGCCGCCGCGTGCGGGATAACCTCATCACCTGTAACGAACCTTAAACCATAGACCATAAACGATAAACTATTTGTAAGTTATGAACCTTGAGATACTGACTCCCGAACGCAAGCTGTACAGCGGCGAAGTGTATGGCGTACAATTGCCGGGCGTGGATGGCTTGTTTGAGGTGCTGGAGAAGCACGCGCCGCTGGTGAGCGCCCTGAAAGCGGGTTCGCTGAAGGTGCTGAAGTCGAAGGCGGCCAATGATACGGCGCTGTTTTCCATTAAAGGCGGCTTTGTGGAGGTGCTGAATAACAACGTGACGGTACTGGTGGAAGGCGTGGTTGCCGCTGCCGAAAACTGATTTTTCAAATCTTATTATAATGGGCCCGCTGACTTGGCCGGCGGGCTTTTTTGTGCCTGGCAGGGGCGGGTGTACCGTGTAATCACCCGCGAAAAGAACCGTTAAAACACGCTGTTTTGGGGTGGCCGGCCGGCGTAACATTGCAGAACGGAACGGGTCAACAACAGGTGCGTAAGAACGGTGCGGAAAGATATTGTTGAAAAACCAGTTCCGGTGAGCGTAGTAAGTGGAACGGGGAGCCGGTGTTTACCGGCTCTCTTTGATTGGATACCTGTCAGTTCAGCTGCGGATCGATGGGGTAATTAACCAGCTGCCGGTATTCGCCCCCCAGGTCGTTCAGGGCTTCTTTCCAGATCGCATCGAGGTTATGGTGAAAAATAAGGCGGCTGCTGCCCGGGGAGGTAATCCAGGATTTGTCGTTGAGCTCGCCTTCCAGCTGCCCTTCCGACCAGCCGGAGTATCCGATAAAGAAACGGATATCGAGGGACGAAATACGGGCGGATTTCAGCAGCTGTACGGCTTTTTCGAAATCGCCGCCCCAGTAAATCCCGTCGGCCACTTCAAAGCCACCGGGAATCAGCTCGGGATAACGGTGTAAAAAATGAATGGTGTCCATCTGGACCGGCCCGCCGTAAAAAACGGTCAGCGGCATGCCTGCGGCGCTGGCCATGAGCTGGTCGAGGGTATAATCGTATTTCCGGTTCAGCACAAACCCAAAACTACCTTCGGCCTGGTGTTCGCAGAGAAATACCACCGTGCGTTGAAAATTCGGATCCTTGAGAAAAGGATCTGCGATGAGTAAAACGCCCGCTGCCGGTAATATTTGTGTCATAGCATTAATTTATAGAATATTGAATAATGGAGCAATTAAAGTTTTCGGATAACCGATCTTTATAAACTCCTGTTAATTCGGTCTTAGTAACAAACAACGGGCCCTGATGTTTATAAACCAACTGTAGTTTTGTGTAGATGAAGAGAATTTTCCCCCTGATCATCATATTGGTTTCCCTGTCGCTCGTCGGCATCTTTTATATCCAGGTATCCTGGTTCCGGTCGATGCTGCTTGTTAAGGAAGATCAGCTTCGCCAGAAGATATTCATGGCCATGACCGATACCGGCCAGGAGCTGATGGAGCAGAAGGGCACCCTGCCTTCGCTGAAGAACCGGCGCACCCGCCCCAATATCAGCTGGCCCTCCGATCAGCTGATGATGGAATTGCTGAAGCCTTCCACCATTTCTGAAAAGTTCACCATGTTCGAGGTGCAGGAAAAGCTGCGCAAGAATTTCAATAATTATGGCTTGCAGGAAATGAGCTTTGAGTTTGAGATCACATCCGACGGCGGTGATTTTCTGGGTTATGGTGAGCTGAAGTCGCGGAACTTCGACCGTTTGGTTGACGATACCATCAATAATTTCAAATGGATATTTCCGCTGATGGTACCGCCGGGCAGTGATATGGAAGGGCTGGTGCCGGCAGAAACCATGACGGTGGTGGTGCCGAATGTGAAAAATCTTTTCTTCCGCGAATTGCGCTGGATGCTGGTGGGCTCGGTGTTGTTTACGCTGATCATGCTGGCGGCTTTTTATATTACCGTGGCAGCGCTGCTGCGGCAGAAAAAGCTCAGTGAAATCAAGAATGATTTCATCAACAACATGACGCATGAGTTCAAAACGCCGCTGGCCACTATATCGCTGGCGGTGGATGCGCTTCGAACGGAGAAGGTGTCGAACGACAAAGAGAAGATGCAATATTTTACCGGCATCATCAAGGAAGAGAACAAGCGCATGAACAAGCATGTGGAAACCATTCTGCAGGCGGCGCTGATGGAGCGGCAGGAAATCAGGCTGGATAAGAAGCCGGTGCATGTGCATGCGGTGATCGAGCAGGTGCTGGAAAATTTCGATCTGCAGTTACAGAGCAAGGGTGGTCATGCCGATGTGCAGCTGCTTGCAACCGATGACCTCATCGAAGCCGATGAAGTGCATTTTACCAACCTGATCAATAACCTGGTCGACAATGCGGTGAAGTATTCAAAAGACCACCTGGTATTGAAGATAAGTACGGCTTCCACCAATAAGGGCATCCAGATCAGGGTGGAAGACAATGGCATTGGTATGACCAAGGAAAGTGTGAAGCGGATCTTCGAGAAGTTTTACCGTGTGCATACCGGCAACCTGCACAATGTGAAAGGGTTTGGCCTGGGCCTTAGCTACGTAAAAACGATAGTGGATGCGCACCATGGCAAGATAAAGGTGGAGAGCGCATTGGGAAAGGGTACGAGCTTTACGATCGACCTTCCTTATGGCAGGTAGGGGGTGTCGCCAAATATCAGTAGATTTGATGTATGGACCTCCAGTCATTTATAGAGATCAATCCCGGAATAATGATGGGTAAGCCGGTAATCAGGGGCACCCGTATTACGGTGGAGCTCATTCTGGAAAAACTGGCGGCCGGAGAATCGGTCGCCCAGATCATTGAAGCGTACCCGCACATACGTGAAGAGCAAATTAAGGCTGCATTGGCATTTGCTGCTGCTAATCTTAAAGCAGATACTATCTTCCCCATTGGCTTAGCTTCATAATATGCAGTTCACTGCTGACCAAAGTGTTGACGCGCCCATTTACAAGGCTCTCCGAAACGCCGGCTACGATGTATATGCTATTGTTGAAAATAGTCCTGGCATTTCCGATGAACAACCCTCATCATGGTATTATTCTCATTAGGTTGTCTGGTTTGGAAGCGTCGCGGAAAGCGGCAATTGTGGTGTCGGTGATCAATGACCATGCAAAGGAATTGCCTTCTGCTTTTACGGTAATTGTGCCAGATTATGTGAAGATCAGGAAGTCAAGAGGAGAGGAATAGACATAAGTTTTATATCCACAATAACGAACCGTCGCCATAGCTGAGAAACCGGAACCCGTTGTCAAGTGCATATTGATATAGTTTTTTCCAGTCGTTTCCGATCAGGGAGGCAACCAGCAACAGCAGCGTGCTTTGGGGCTGGTGAAAATTGGTGATCAGCCCTTGTATCATATGCGCTTTATAACCCGGCGCCATCATAATCTGGGTGCGGGCCGACAGGCTGGTTCTTTGTTCGGCAACCAGTCTTTCTTCAATGGCCGTAAGTGATTCCTGAACGGAAATAGCCGTTTCGTTTTTTTCATAAGCAACCCACTGGCCAACGAAAAGGTCGTCGAGTGCCGTGGCCGGTTGTTGAATCAGCCGACAGCCGATCCAGTACAGCGACTCCAGGGTACGCAGGGAAGTGGTTCCTACGGCGATAATATGCCCGTGTGCCGCTTTCACCTGGCGAAGTGTGTCGAGCGACACATCAATCCATTCTGCATGCATTTCATGGTCGCCGATGGTTTCCGTTTGCACGGGCTTGAACGTGCCTGCCCCCACATGCAGGGTAACAAAGGCTTCTCCAATATGCTTATCGCGCAAAGTGTTCAGCAGCGAAGGGGTGAAATGCAGTCCGGCAGTAGGGGCGGCTACAGACCCCTCTTCTTTGGCATATACGGTCTGGTAACGGTCATGGTCAGTCGCTGTTGCTGCTCTTTTGAGGTAAGGGGGAATCGGCATGGCGCCGGCAAGCTCCAGCACCTCGGCGAAGCGCAGGGTAGCGGGCTGCCATTGAAAGCTGATCCGGAAATGACCCTGCCTGCGCTCGGTCATAGTGGCCTGTACGACCAGCTCCCCGCCGGCGGTTTCACCCTGTAGCGGGATGCGTTTTTCCAGCACCTGCCCGTCTTTCCATTTGGCGGCGCCGCCCACCAGGCATTTCCAGGTACAGGCGCCGGTTGCCATCAGGGCCTGCCTGGGGTCTTTATCGGCTGCGGGCTCCAGGCAAAAGACCTCGATCCAGCCACCGCTGGGTTTTTGTAGCTGCAGGCGGGCGGGGATCACCCGGGTCTGGTTGAATACCAGCAGGCTGCCGGGGGGCAGCTCTTCTGGCAGGTCGCGGTACCGTTTTTCAGTGATTTTACCACTTTTATACACCAGCAGCCGGCTTTCGTCCCTTTCCGGCAGTGGAAAGGCCGCAATTTGGGTTTCGGGAAGCGAATAATTGTATTCCGAGATGGCGATTCCCGCCGTTTTGGCCGCCCAACCGGCCGCTTTACTATCTGACATGGACCTGAAAATTGGTTTTGCCCCCACCCGTCGGGTCGTACCCGTCGGGTGCCCGACGGGAAATCCCGACGGGTGGGAGGGCTAAAATAGGGTATTCACCGGTTATCCACCGCTATTCACAGTTAATCCACGTTTTTTTGCCCGGATTGTGCGGAGAAATCAGCGCAAACGTAGAACTACGGCGGGTTTTCACGCGATTCTTACCTGTGGAAAAAATACTCTTTTCCAAATTTGTTTCGGAAGTGGGAAAAAGTGTTATTTTGTGGTAATAAATGTCAGCATTGCGACGTTTACATATCAATGAAAGGTTTTCTGGGCGAATACGAGGTGACGTTGGACGCCAAAGGGCGTTTCCTTCTCCCCGCAGGGCTGAAAAAGCAACTGCCGGAAGGAGCCGACAGCTTCGTGATCAACCGGGGGTTCGAGACATGTCTTTCCCTGTATCCCATGGCCTCCTGGAAACCGATTTTCAGTGATATCAGCAAACTGAATGATTTTGACCCGAAGGTACGTGAATTCAGGAGGTACTTTCTGAACGGCGCCACTGAAGTGGAGCCCGACAGCGCCGGCAGGATACTGCTGCCGCCCAACCTGAAAGCACATGCCGGTTTGGAAAAAGATATCGTACTGGTGTCGGCCGTGAACAAGATCGAGATATGGGATGCGGCCCGGCACAAACAGCTCTTTGACAGTTTCTCACCGGAAGCTTTCAGCAGCCTCGCTCAACAGGTGATGGCCCGGCCGGAAGAAAGCAACAGTTGATGACAGCGACCCAACACATATCGGATCCTTACCATGTTCCGGTACTGCTGGCTGAATCGCTCGAAGCACTGGCGATCAAACCGGATGGTGTTTATGTGGACTGCACCTTCGGGGGCGGCGGCCACTCGAGGGCCATCCTCGAAAAGCTGGGTCCCCAGGGCCGGCTGATCGGGTTTGACCAGGACGCCGATGCCAGGCAAAACCTGCCCGACGACGACCGGCTGCTCTTTATACCGCAGAATTTCCGGCACCTGTCGCGCTTTCTTCGGTTACACAAGATCGTTGGAGCAGACGGACTGCTGGCCGACCTCGGCGTAAGCAGCCACCAGTTTGACGAAGCCGACCGTGGTTTTTCCACCCGCTTTGACGCCCCGCTCGATATGCGGATGGATAAAAGAGGCGAGATCACCGCCGCGCAGGTGCTGCAATCCTATACCGAACAACAGCTGCACAAACTGTTTGAGCAGTATGGCGAAGTGACCAACGCAAAAACACTGGCGCGCACCCTGGTTGAACAAAGAGGGAAAGTGCCGATGGCCACCATCAGCCAGTTCAAAGCAGCGTTGCAGCCAGTGGTGAAAGGCAATCCGAATAAGTATTTCGCCCAGGTATTCCAGGCGTTGCGCATTGAAGTGAATGATGAAATGGGGGCGCTGAAAGCATTGCTGGAACAGATCCCGCAGGTGCTGAAGCCGGGTGGTCGCGCTGCGATCATCAGCTTTCACTCGCTGGAAGACAGGCTGGTGAAAAGCTTTTTTCGCGACGGCCGTTTTGAAGAAGCGCCCGATGAGAATCCTTTTGAGAACAGCAAGACCGAAACGGCCCTGAAGGTGATCAGTAAAAAACCGATCGTACCGGCAGCCGCCGAGATGAAAATAAATCCAAGATCCCGCAGCGCAAAATTGCGCGTAGCGGAAAAGAAGCGGTGAAATGTTAATGTCCTAATGAACTACCAGCGTGTATGGAAACCAACAACAAAAAAGAAAAACGATTCCGGATCAACTACCAGTTGATCGTGAAAAACCTTCCTTTCTTTTTATTCCTGAGTGTGCTCGCAGTAGTGTACATCTACAACGGCCACTATTCTGATAAGATTATAAAATCCATCAGCAAAACCAACCGGGAATTGCGTGAAATGCAATTCGAGTACAAGACATTAAAAAGTGAACTGATGTTTCGCAGCAAACAAACGGAAGTGGCCCGTGCTGTTGAACCATTGGGGTTAAAAGAATTGACAACACCGCCGGTGATACTGCGCGACAGCACAGCAGCCGGCGATTGAAAAATACAACGGGTTGAAACGTGGAAGTGAAACGCGATATACTATGGAGGGTCTATCTCTGCTTTCTGGGAATCGTGGTGCTGGCTGGGTTCATCCTGGGGAAAGCTCTTTACATACAGAATATTCCAGGGCGCTTACTGGCGTAGCAAAAGCGATACCCTGCATACCCGTATCGTGAACCTGGAGGCCGATCGCGGCACCATTTACAGCGAAGACGGGAATATGCTGAGTACGTCCATTCCTTATTTCAATATCTACATCGATTTCGGTGCAGACGGATTGCAGGAAAAGAATGGAAAACGCTTTCGTGAAAACGTCGATTCGCTGAGCGTCGAACTGGCTGCTTTGTTCAAAGACCAGTCCGCCGCTGCGTACAAGGCACAACTGCAGGAAGGCTTCCGCAAGAAGAACCGGTACTATCCGCTGAAGAAAAACATTTCTTTCGATGTGTACCAGCAGCTTCGCGTATTGCCGCTGGTAAAACAGGGCCGCAACAAAAGCGGTTTCATTGCAGAGGTGAAAAGCAAGCGGATGAGTCCCTACGGACTGCTGGCCAACCGCACCATCGGGCTGGCGCGCGAGAACGCACAGAATGTAGGGCTGGAACGCACGTACGACAGCCTGCTGAAAGGTGAAACCGGTAAAAGACTGGTACGCTTTATTGCAGGCGGTGTGGCGGTGCCGGTGGAAGGGTATGAGATCGAACCCGAAAACGGGAAAGACCTGAAGACCACCATCGACGTCAACATCCAGGACATTGCCGAGAACGCTTTGCTGAAGACGATGATCCAGAACGAAGCGGTGCAGGGCACCTGCCTGGTGATGGAAGTGGCCACGGGAAAACTCAAGGCCATTGCCAACCTCGGCAGAACGGCGAATGGTGCGTACTGGGAAGACCTGAACTATGCCATCCGCGCCACCGAACCGGGATCCACCTTTAAGCTGGCCACCATGCTGTCGTTGCTGGAAGACAAAAAGATCAGCATCGCTTCGCCGGTGAACCTCGAAAAAGGTGTGTGGAAGGTGAACGGCAGAACAGTGTTCGACAGCGAAAGGCATGGCCGCGACGAAGTGACCGCGCAGCAGGCATTCGACCTGAGCAGCAATGTAGGTATGGCGAAACTGGCTTACCAGCATTACGGCCGCAACCCCAACCAGTTTGTGGATCACCTCAAACGGTTACGGTTAAACGAATTTTCGGGCATCGACCTGGTGGGTGAAAACCACCCGGTGATCAAATCGCCGAAGTCGAAAACCTGGAGCGCGACCTCCCTGCCCTGGATGAGCTTCGGGTACGAAGTGCTGGTGAGTCCGCTGCAAACCGCGATGCTGTACAACGCCGTTGCGAACAAGGGTAAAATGATGAAACCCTACCTGGTAGAAGAAGTGCAGCAGGCAGGCATCACGCTGCAAAGGAACGAGCCGCAGGTATGGGTAGATCAGATCTGCAGTGAGCCGACGCTGAAGCAACTGCGCACCTGCCTTGAATCGGTGATGGTCAACGGAACCGGCAAGTCATTGCAAACGCCTTATTTCCGCATCGCGGGAAAAACAGGTACCGCGCTGGTGGCGAATGGCAACAGGGGCTATGCCGATCATATTTACCAGTCGTCTTTTGCCGGTTATTTTCCGGCGAATGATCCGAAATACACCTGCGTGGTGGTGATCGTGAACAAACCCCATGCAGCAAAATATTACGGCGCAGCGGTAGCCGGCCCGGTGTTCCGGGACATTGCCGACAAGCTCTTTGCCATGGAGGCGCAACAGGCGCCCGTACCCTCGGCGGTATTGCCGAAACGCGACAGCAGCGCCTACCGCTACAGTGGCGAAAAAAGCGCCCTGCAGAAAGTGCTGGCCGCTATGAACTGGCAGTACACCGACAGCTCGGCGAATGGGAAATGGGCGAATGTGGAAGCAGGGAAGGAACAGCTGGCGATACTTGATGAAAGGAACCTGGCAACCGCTGCCATGCCCGATCTGAAAGGACTGGGATTGAGAGATGCGCTGTACCTGCTGGAATCGATGAAGCTGAAAGTGCAGGTGAAGGGAAAAGGAAAAGTAGTATCGCAGTCGGTAGCCGCCGGCACCGCGATTAAAAAAGAAAACCCGGTAGTACTGGAACTGAAATGATGGTGAATCTACAGGACATATTGTACCAGGTTCCGCTGCGGTCGGTGAACGGTAACCTGCAAACGCTGGTCAGCGGGCTGCAGATCGATTCGAGAAAAGTGGAAGCAGGAAACTGTTTCATCGCAATAAAAGGTGTTCAGGCCGATGGCCACCAGTTCATTGACACGGCGATTTCAAAAGGGGCAACTGTAGTTGTTTGTGAACAGGTGCCGGCTATAGTGAAAGAAGGTATTACCTACGTGCAGGTGGAAAACAGTGCAGCGGCGGCCGGCTGGATGGCGCACCATTATTATGGCGAGCCTTCGGCGAAGCTGAAGCTGGTGGGCATAACGGGCACGAACGGGAAAACGACTGTAGCCACCGTTTTGTACAAGCTTTTTACACAGCTGGGGTATGATTGCGGGTTGCTCAGCACGGTGCAGAATAGGATCGCGGGCCAGGCTTATGCGGCCACCCACACAACGCCCGATGTGATCAGCATCAATGCACTGCTGAAGCAAATGGTAGATGCAGGCTGCCGCTTCGCTTTTATGGAAGTGAGCTCGCATGCCATCCACCAGCACCGCATCACCGGTTTGCAGTTCGCGGGAGCTGTTTTCACGAATATCACCCACGATCACCTGGATTACCACAACACTTTTGATGAGTACATCCGGGTCAAGAAAAAGTTCTTTGACGATTTGCCTGCTGCTGCTTTTGCCATCAGCAACCTTGACGACAAGCGCGGCCAGGTGATCTTGCAGAATACGGTTGCCGGCACGTATTACTATAGCCTCCGGTCGATGGCTGAGTTCAAGGGCAAGATACTGGAGAACGGGCTAACGGGTTTGCTGATGACCATCAATGATAAGGAAGTTCATTTCAGGCTGATCGGTGAGTTCAACGCCTACAACCTGCTGGCGGTGTACGGGGTGGCGATCTGTTTGGGTGAAGAAAAAGAAGAAGTGCTGCAGTATTTGAGCGAGATGACGGGTGCAGAAGGCCGGTTTGAATATGTGGTGAGCCCGGTAGACCGCATCATCGGTATCGTTGATTATGCGCATACGCCCGATGCCCTGGAGAATGTGCTGAAAACGATCAGGCAGCTGCGCAGCAGGGATGAAAAGATCTTTACGGTAGTGGGTTGCGGCGGCGACCGCGACAAAACAAAAAGGCCGGAAATGGCACAGATCGCCTGTGATTACAGCGACAAAGCCATCTTCACTTCCGACAACCCGCGCAGTGAAGAGCCGCAGGCGATTTTGCACGATATGGAAGCGGGATTGAATACGGCGGCGAAGAGAAAATTTATCAGCATCGCCGACAGGCGCGAAGCGATCAAAACCGCTTTCAGCCTGGCCCAGCCGGGAGACATTGTGCTGGTGGCGGGCAAAGGACATGAAAAGTACCAGGAAATAAAAGGGGTGAGAAACCATTTCGACGACAAAGAGGAAATCGAAAACGTGATCACCCTGTTGAATAAATAATTAGGACGGTTACTCGGAATAAATCCATCCGGCTGGACACCGGTTGGTAGTCAGAACAACAAACCATCATGCTGTACCACTTAATTGATTGGTTAAAAACTTTAGGAATAAAGTTCCCGGGAAGTGCGCTGTTTCAGTTCATCACTTCCCGGGTGTTACTGGCTGTGATTCTGTCGCTGATCATCACCACGGTATTTGGCAAAAAGCTGATCCAGTACCTGCTTAAGCAACAGGTGGGTGAATCGGTGCGCGACCTGGGTTTGCAGGGTGAACAACAAAAGAAAGGAACGCCGACCATGGGCGGGCTTATCATCATACTGGCGATACTGGTACCCACCCTGTTGCTGGCCGATTTGCACAAAGCCTATGTGCGGGTGATGATCTTCAGCACCATCTGGCTGGGTGTAGTGGGATTTGTTGATGACTACCTGAAGCTGCGCGCTAAAAAACTGGCGCAACAACAGGGAGTTGCTTATAAAAAAGGAGATAAAGACGGCCTGGCAGGCTGGTTTAAAATATTGGGTCAGGTAGGATTGGGCCTGGTGATAGGGCTCACGCTGTTGTTCAACGACAACACCAAAGCCTGGCGGGAATACCTGGGCGATGATGTGTCGAACGTGAAGAACATGAAATCGATCCGGTTCCAGGGAACGGAACGGCATTTCGTGGAAGCGAATGAACCGATCACCACTATTCCCTTTGTGAAAAGCCATGAGTTCAATTATGCAAAGCTGCTGCCGGCATCGATGCGCGGGCCGCTGACGAATATCCTGTATGTGGTGATCGTGATCCTGATCGTGACGGCGGTGTCGAACGGCGCCAACCTGACCGATGGACTGGATGGACTTGCAACCGGTGTGAGTGCGATCATCGGTTTGTGCTTGGGTGTGTTTGCGTATGCGAGCGGTAACCTGATATTGGCCGACTACCTGAACATCATGTACATCCCCAACCTGGGTGAGCTGTCGATTTTTATCGGTGCGATGGTGGGGGCCTGTGTGGGGTTTCTATGGTACAATGCTTATCCCGCGCAGGTATTTATGGGCGATACCGGGAGCCTGATGCTGGGTGGCGTGATAGCGGCATTGTCGATCATTGTGCGGAAAGAATTGCTGGTGCCCATTTTCTGCGGTGTGTTCCTCGTAGAAAACCTCAGTGTAATGATCCAGGTGAGTTATTTCAAATACACGAAAAAGAAATATGGTGAAGGCCGGCGGATATTCCTGATGAGTCCGTTGCATCATCACTACCAGAAACTCGGCTACCATGAAAGCAAGATCGTAACCCGGTTCTGGATCGTGACCGTGTTTTGTGTGGTATTCTCGATCGTGACCTTGAAGATACGCTGACCCTTTAGATGACTAACCTATAGAAAGACCAATAACCCGCGCCGAGACCGGTATTTTGTGGTGCAGGAAATCCTAATACGTTTGAAGAACCCCCTATCCGTTTGCGCCCGTAGAATTTGCGTTTATGAAAGAATTGGTGATCATATTGGGTGCCGGTGAAAGCGGCGTGGGTGCAGCCCTGCTTGCCAAACAAAAGGGATACGATTGTTTGGTAAGTGATGCAGGGCAGCTGACGCCCGTGCACCGCGATGCGCTGGTGCGCGCCGGTATCGAATTTGAAGAAGGAAAGCACAGTGAAGACAGGATACTGAAAGCAGGTTTGGTGGTGAAAAGCCCGGGTATTCCCGAAAAAAACGAGCTGGTAAAGAAGATCCGGGCTGCCGCGATCCCGGTGATCAGCGAAATCGAGTTTGCTTACCGCTTTATCGGCGACAGCAAGGTGCTGGCGATCACCGGCAGCAATGGAAAAACAACCACCACGGCGCTGACCTACCATATCTGCAAACAGGCAGGGCTGGATTGTGCGCTGGTGGGGAATATAGGATACAGCTTCGCAAGGCAGGTGGCCGAAGCGCCCAAGCCCTGGTATATAGCAGAGATCAGCAGCTTTCAGCTGGACGATATCGTTGATTTTCGTCCGCATGTTGCGATACTCACCAATATCACCGAAGACCATCTCGACCGGTACAACTATCAGTTCAGGAATTATATCAATAGCAAATTCAGGATCGCGGAGAACCAGCAGCCATCGGATTACTTCATCTATAATGAAGACGACGAAGTAACGATGCAGTATATCGAAGAATTTTCCATCCTGTCAAACCCATTACCAATTAGTATGCGTAAAGAATTACTCCAGGGAGCCTTCATTAAAGACGGTTTTATGACGGTAGCCACAGCCGATGAGAAGTACCAGATGAGCATTTATGATTTCGCCCTGAAAGGCAAACACAATCAATACAACACTATGGCAGCGGGACTGGCAGCGTCTGTAATAGGACTGCGGAAAGAAAAGATCAGGGAAGCCATCCAGAGCTTCGAGGCGCTGGAGCACCGCATGGAGCCGGTGGCACTGGTGAGGGGGGTGGAATTCATCAACGACAGCAAGGCGACCAACGTGAACAGCACCTGGTATGCCCTTGAAAGCATGACCAAACCTACTGTGCTGATCCTGGGTGGCATCGACAAAGGGAATGACTATTCCCTCATACTCGACCTGGTGAAGAAAAAGTGAAAGCGATCGTGTGCATGGGCGTTGACAACCGTAAGATCCACGAGGCCTTCCAGAACCATGTGCCCGTGATCGTCAACACCGGCAGTGCCCCCGAAGCCGTTCACTCGGCATTCCGGTTGGCTACCAAGGGTGACGCCGTACTGTTAAGTCCGGCCTGTGCAAGCTTCGATCTCTTCAAAAATTACGAAGACAGGGGGACAGTTTAAAGAGGCCGTTAAGAATTTATAATATAATTCAAAAGTCCAACATTCTCGACTTTGCAGACTTTACTGAATAAAACGAAGGGCGATAAGGTCATCTGGACGCTGGTGATACTGCTGTCGATGACCAGCCTGCTGGTGGTGTACAGCTCAACGGGATCGCTTGCCTATAAATTGTACAAGGGCAATACCGAAGTGTACCTGTTCAAGCAGGTGGCTTTTATTTGCGTGGGCATTGCATTGATCTACTTTGCCCACAGGGTGAACTATACTCTGTATTCCAGAATAGCAAGGGTGGTGTTTTTTATAACCATACCCCTGCTGATCTATACCATGTTTTTCGGTGTTACGCTGAACCAGGGCAGCAGGTGGATCAGGCTGCCGGTGATCAATTTAACATTTCAGACAAGCGATCTGGCGAAACTGGCCCTATTCATGTACGTTAGTCGCATGCTGAGCAGGAAGCAGGACCAGATCAAGGATTTTAAAACAGGTTTTCTGCCGGTGATCATCCCGGTCATTGTTATTTGTGTGCTGATTGCACCCGCCAATTTATCGACCGCGCTGTTAACCGGCGCCACCAGTATGATGCTGTTGTTTATCGGCCGGGTACGGATAAAGCACCTGGCCCTGGTAGGGCTGCTGGCTCTGGTGCCCATCGTGTTCCTGGTAGGGGCTGCCGTTATACAGCACAAAACAGGTAACGGGGTGAAGGCTAAAACCGAAGGAAAGTCGAAGCTGACGGCCCGTTTCAGCACCTGGGTGAACCGCGTGGAAAGCTTTATGTACGGAGGCAGTGCAGAAGCCGATGATGATGACAACTACCAGGTGAACCAGGCCAAGATCGCCATCGCCAAAGGCGGCTTCTTCGGGCTGGGACCGGGTAACAGCGAGCAGCGGAATTTTTTGCCGCATCCTTATTCGGACTTTATCTATGCGATCATCATTGAAGAATACGGTATTGTGGGTGGAGCGATCATACTGGCCGTGTACCTCGTGTTTTTGTTCAGGAGCATCCAGCTGTTCCGGAAATGTCCCTATGCATTCGGGGCTTTCCTGGCGCTGGCGCTCAGCTTCACGCTGGTGATACAGGCAATGGCAAATATGGCGGTGAACGTAAACCTGTTTCCCGTAACCGGTGTTACGCTGCCGCTGGTGAGTATGGGCGGAAGCTCTTTCCTGTTCACCTGCGTGGCCATCGGTATTATACTGAGTGTGTCGAGGTATGTAGAGAAAATGGAAATGAAAAAGCAAACGGCAGAACCGGAGGTAGCGGCATGAGCAGCAGGAAAGTGATCATAGCGGGAGGGGGTACCGGCGGACATATATTCCCCGCCATCGCCATTGCGAATGCCCTGAAAGAGCTGGATCCCGACATCGATATCCTGTTCGTGGGCGCAAAGGGGAAGATGGAAATGGAGAAGGTGCCGCAGGCAGGATACCGGATCGAAGGGTTGGATATTGCAGGGTTCAACAGGAGTTCTTTGATTAAAAACATAGGTCTGCCTTTTAAGCTGATCAAAAGTTTTTTCCAGGTGCGGCGCATCTTCCGGGAGTTTGGTCCCACGGCTGTTGTAGGCGTAGGCGGTTATTCCAGCTTCCCGGTATTGCGGTTCGCGCAGCAGAAGGGCATACCCAGCTTCCTGCACGAGTCCAACTCATTTGCAGGCCGCTCTAACCAGCTGCTCGGAAAAAAGGCCACCCGCATTTTCGTGGCGACCGATGGTATGGAGAAATTTTTTCCGCCTGAAAAGATCATCGTAACGGGCAACCCGGTACGCAAAGCGATTGTGGCGGCATCCGTAAACCGGGAAGACGCTATCAGGCAATTCGGGTTGCAGCCGGGAAAAACAACCGTCTTGTCGGTGGGTGGCAGCCTGGGTGCCCGCAGCATCAACCAGGCAGTGGAAGCGGGGTTGGACAGTTTGCACGAGGAGGGATTACAGCTGATCTGGCAGGTGGGCAAGAATAATCTCTCCGCGGCAATGAAGCAAAAGGCAACGGCGAATGGCGATGTATGGGTGAATGAATTCATCACGAATATGGAAACCGCTTTTGCAGCTGCCGATATCGTGATCTCGAGAGCCGGCGCCATGTCGATCGCTGAAATATGCGTGGTGAAAAAGCCCGCGGTGCTGGTGCCTTATCCTTTTGCGGCAGAAGATCACCAGACCGTGAATGCGAAAAACCTGGTGCAGAAAGAGGCGGCATTGATGGTGCCCGATGCCGAAGTGAAACAGCGGTTGATCGGCACCGTTATAGCGCTTGCCAAAGATCCGATGCTGCAAAAGCAGTTGAAGAGCAATATAGCCCCGCTGGCGATCGGGCATGCCGATAAGGTCATCGCCGCAGAAATTATAAAAACGATCTGAGTGTTATCGATCAACAACATACAAACGGTCTATTTTATCGGTATCGGTGGTATCGGTATGAGCGCCCTTGCCCGTTATTTCCATTCACTGGGAAAAACGGTAAGCGGTTATGACCGGACAGCTACAGCCCTCACCACGGCGCTGGAGAAAGAAGGGATCTCCATTCATTTTACTGACGACCCCGCGCAGGTGCCCGCACAGCCCGACCTGGTGGTGTACACACCGGCCATCCCGGCAACACAGCAGGAACTGCAATTGGTGCGCAGCAAAGGGTTTCCGCTGATGAAACGCAGCGAAGTGCTGGGGCTGATCAGCCGCGGCTCCTTCAATATCTGCATTGGCGGTACGCACGGAAAAACGACCACCACCACTATGGTGGCGCACATACTGCGCGCAACCGGCTATGGATGCAATGCGTTCCTGGGCGGCATCAGTGTGAACTACGACACCAATTTCTGGAGCGACAGCCGCAATGTATCGGTGATCGAAGCCGATGAATACGACCGGAGCTTTCTGCAACTGAGTCCCGATATCGCTGTCATATCTTCCATGGATCCCGATCACCTCGACATCTATGGCACCGAAGAAGCCATGCAGGATGCTTTTGTGGCATTCAGTAAAAAGCTCAAGCCCGGCGGCACGCTGTTCAGCAAATTCGGCCTGCCCCGCGCCCGTTCTTTCGATGCGCCGCGGCACCTTACCTATAGCCTGCAAAATGAAGCGGCCGATATCAGGGCGAATAACATCAGCATGCACGACGGCAGCTATACCTTCGACCTGGTATTGCCCGATACGGTGATCAGCGATATTAACCTGAACATGGGCGGACTGCACAATGTAGAGAATGCCGTAGTGGCTATCGCCATTGCGCACCAGCTGGGCATCGATATGCAGGCGATAAAAAAAGCGGTAGCCGATTTCAAAGGCGTAAAAAGAAGGTTCGAATACATTTACAAGCAGCAGCAGCTGGTGTATATCGACGATTATGCGCACCACCCCGAAGAGCTGAGCGCCCTGCTGAAAGGTGCGCGCACGTTGTTTCCCGGCAGAAAATGCAGCATCGTATTCCAGCCGCACCTGTTCAGCCGAACAAAAGACCTGGCCGATGCTTTTGCAGAAAGCCTCGACCTGGCCGATGAAGTGATCCTGTTGCCTATCTATCCGGCGCGCGAGCAGCCCCTGCCAGGCGTAACCAGCCAGCTGCTGCTCGACAAGCTGCAGGTGAAAGAAAAAAGAATACTCGACAAAGAGGCAGCACTGTCTTACCTGAAAGAAAGCTACCTGCCGCAGCTACGTCCCGATTTCCCGGGGCTGCTGATCACGGCCGGCGCCGGTGATATCGATACACTCGTAAACCCCATTGCCCAACTGATCCGCGAAAAATGGTGAGCAAGCCCAACCATACCCGGAAAATTATATTCACCCTGTTCTGGTTGCTGGTTGCTGCCGGTGTAACGGTGGCCCTGGCGGCTGCTATCCGCAAAAGCAATGCGACCAGCTGTAGCAACGTGGAGATCAGCATTAAAGGGAATACGCCGCATTTCCTGGCGAAAACCGATATCTGGAGCATGATGGGAAGTGCCGGTGCAAAAGATTTCACCGGAAAGCCCGTGGCGTCGATCGATCTGCGCAGCCTGGAGAATAAGCTGCGCGGCAACAGCTGGGTGAAAAGCTGCGGAAGTGTATATCGACAAGGAAGGCACGCTGCGGGTACTGGTCACCGAAAGAAAGCCCATTGCACGGCTCTTCACTGCCCAGGGCGGCTCCTACTATCTCGACGAAGAAGGCAAGTACCTGCCCCTCGGATCGGGCAAGCCGGCCATGCGCCTGCCGGTGTTTACCGGTATGCCCGAAAAAATGCGCGGCAATAACGCGGCCGACAGCAGCCTGCTGCAGGGGTAAAAGCCATCAGTAAGATACTGCAGACAGACTCGCTGTGGAATGCGCAGATCCTGCAGGTAGACCTGGGCCCCGACAGGAATTTCGACATGGTGCCGCTGGTCGGCAATCATATCATCCACTTCGGGAATGGCGAAAATGTGCCGGAGAAGTTTGAACGCCTGGCGGTTTTTTATAAAAAAGTGCTGGCCAGAACGGGCTTCGATTTTTACAAGTCGATCAGTGTGCAATACGCCGGCCAGGTAATAGGCGAAAAGGATTTGCCAATATCCACATCCGTGGATAAAAAATTATATACAACAACTGTTGCTAATTCACCTTTGGCGGTTAATGGCAGCAGCAGAAACCACTAAAAATTAACCCTGTTTATGAACCACGAACAACCCATTATCGTTGGCCTGGATATCGGAACTACCAAAATCGCTGCTATTGCCGGTCGGAAAAACGAATATGGAAAACTGGAGATCCTTGGGTTCGGACGTGCCAACAGCAATGGCGTGAAGCATGGCCAGGTGCTGAACATCGACGAAACCATCAAGGCGATTGCGAATGCGCTCGACAATTGTTATGCCTCCAACCCTAACCTCGAGATCACGGAAGTGTACGTAGGTATTGCCGGCCACCATATCAAGAGCCTGCAGACCCGCGGCGATATTGTG
>JASGFZ010000006.1:0-28185 GCA_047605345.1 Flavihumibacter sp.
TGCAAGGCCTTCTGCATCGTAAAACTGCTGAGCAGTATCACCGCCGTTGAATACCAGAACACACGCGGCATTTCAAATCCAGTCCAGTTGGGCTGGCTTCTTTTTACGATATACGCGCTCGTCAGCCCGGCAAACATCATTACCATCCCCGCTATTGCCACCCAAAGGGTGAACTTAGTGGGATGTATCCTTTTTCTCTGTTCCATAACCAATTGCGTGGCCATACTCACTTTATCAGGTTTTGTCTGCAAGCAATGCAAAAAACACCACCAGCAGATAAATATAACTTCCAAACATAACGCCCCTGGCAGCACCTCTTTCCATTTTCCGGTACAACCGGATGCTCAGCCATACCATGGCCAGGTTCGCTATCAGCACAATTACCAGGCTGACTATCCCGGTAATGCCCACCAGGTAAGGAATAAATCCCACCGGTATCAGCAGGGCCGAATAAATGACCGACTGGATGGCGCTGTAACGCGTGGGCCCTTTTTCGGAAGGCAGCAGGCGGAAACCGGCTGTCTCGTAATCTTTGTGTGCCAGCCAGGCAATGGCCCAGAAATGGGGGAATTGCCAAAAAAACTGGATGGCAAACAAAGCCCATCCGCCCAGGTCCTTAAAGCCATTCTCTGCCATAAAAATAGCGTCGTTACCGGCTGCAAACCCGATCAGGCACGGAAGAGCGCCGGGAAAAGCGCCTACCAGCACAGATATCGAGTTCACCTTTTTCAGTGGCGTATAGATAAACGCATACAAAAAAAGACTGAACGCCGACAGCGCTGCTGCCAGCCAGTTGAACCAATAGCCCATCAGCACAACACCTGCAACGCCCGATATTACCGCAAACACCCAGCCCTCGGTTACACTCATCCGTCCCGATGCGATTGGCCGGCCGGCCGTTCTCTTCATCAGGGCGTCAGAGTCTTTTTCGGTTATCTGGTTAATCGCATTGGCGCTTCCGGTTACCAGGAAACCCGCTACGAAAAGCAGGAGAATGCTGGTTACATCATACTCAACTACCCTTGGTGCCAGGAGGTAACTAACTACCGCCGAAAACACCACCATGATTGTCAAAGAGAACTTCACCAGCAGCAGATAATCACGAATCTTTCCTCCTTTCTGGTTCTGCTGCATCGAATTTTATTCAAAATAGCGCGAAAACAATACCCTGCCTTAAACAGGGCACTATCTCACTAGTGACTGCTTTCGTTTTTGCCCACCGGCTCTGTCTGCGGAATGAAATCACGCCCGTCTTTACCATAATCGTAAGCCCAGCGGTGAACCTCGGGGATCTCTCCTTCCCAGTTACCGTGACCCGGGTTGATGGGGGTAGTCCACTCGAGGGTATTAGAGCCCCAGGGATTCTTCGTACGTACTTTTCTTCCTTTAAAGATCGAGTAGAAAAAGTTGAACACGAACAACAGCTGTACCGCAAACACAACAATCGTAACGATCGAAATGAACCGGTTAAGGCCGGCAAACTGGTTAAAACTCACCCATCCGCTTACATCGAGGTACCTTCTGGGCATACCGGCCAGGCCTTCGTAGTGCATGGGCCAGAAGATCAGGTAGGCGCCAACCAGGGTTACCCAGAAATGGATGTAGGCGAGGGTATTGTTCAAATACCGGCCATACATTTTGGGGAACCAGTGGTATACCCCGGCGAACATCCCGAAGAAAGAGGCCACCCCCATTACAATGTGGAAGTGAGCAATCACAAACATGGTATCGTGCAGGTGGATGTCGATGGTAGAGTTACCCAGGAAAATCCCCGTAAGACCACCCGAAATAAACAGACTCACAAAACCTATAGCGAACAGCATGCCTGGCGTAAACCGGATATTACCACGCCAGAGGGTGGTAAGCCAGTTAAACACTTTGATGGCAGAAGGCACCGCGATCAGCAGGGTCAGCAACACGAACACGGATCCGAGAAAGGGGTTCAGACCGGTAACGAACATATGGTGCGCCCAAACCAGGAAGGCCAGCGTCGCGATCGCGAACATGGAGCCCACCATAGCCATATACCCGAAAATCGGTTTCCGGGAATTGGTGGCCATGATCTCCGACGCCATACCCATCGCCGGTAAAAGAATGATATATACTTCGGGGTGCCCCAGGAACCAGAACAAGTGCTGGTAAAGAATGGCCGAACCGCCCTCATTGGGCAGGGCCTTCTGCGTGCTGGCCAGGAAAATATCAGAAAGATAAAAGCTGGTGCCGGCATGACGGTCGAACAACAGCAGGATGAAGCCAGAAAACAGTACCGGGAAACTCAACACCCCCAGCACGGCAGTGAAGAACAGCGCCCAGATGGTCAGCGGAATCCGGGTCATGGACATACCCTTTGTACGCATGTTCAAAATGGTCGATATATAGTTCAGACCTGCCAGCAGCTGCGATACCACGAACAGGGCCATGGCAATCAGCCAAAGGTCCATACCGATCTTCGACCCTTCGGAGGCATCGCCCAGGGCACTCAGCGGCGGATAGGCCGTCCAGCCCCCGCTGGCGGGACCGGTTTGCACAAACAACGAAGAAATCATCACGATACTGGCAATGAAGAAAAACCAATAGCTGAGCATATTCATCAGCGGTGAAGCCATATCTCGGGCGCCCACCTGTAAAGGAATCAGCAGATTGGCAAACGTGCCGGAAAGACCGGCCGTCAATACAAAGAAGACGAGTACGGTACCGTGCATGGTAACCAGCGCATAATAAAATTCCGGCTGGATTTTACCGCCTGCGGCCCATTTGCTGCCCAGGATATCTTCAAGGATAGGGAAGCTTTGGTCGGGGTACCCGAGCTGTAAACGGAACAGCACCGAAAAAAGACCGCCGATGATCGCCCAGACAATACCGGTGATCAGGAACTGCTTGGCGATCATTTTATGGTCCTGGCTGAAGACATATTTCGAGATAAAAGTCTCCTGGTGGTGGTGCCCATGGTGCTCATCATGATGAACATCATGTGTAGTGACCACTCCTCCCTGCAAGCTTGCTTCGTGACTCATTGTAAACTGTTTATGATCGGTACGTCAAAATTAATTGTTTATGGCGGGTTGTGCGGCGGCTTTTGCACTATCGGCGGCGGGGGCTGCCTGCTCTGCCATAACCAGCTGATAATTAGGTTTTTGTTTGGCCAGCCACAGTACATATTCTGCCTGCGTCACCACTTTCACAATACCCTTCATGGAATAGTGCCCTTTCCCGCACATCTGGTCGCAGGAGATTTCATATTCAAAATCTTCCCGGCCGGTTTTCTTTTTCATTTCTTCGGTCGTGAATTTGGGTGTGAACCACATGGTAGTAGGCGTACCGGGTACCGCATCCATTTTCATCCGGAAATGCGCCAGGCCCACGTCATGCACCACATCCCGGCTGTTGATCACCAGCTTCACCGGCTTGTTCACCACCATATACAAAGCCTCGTTCGATACGATATCGTCCTGCGCGGCCTTATCGTCCCAAAGCAAACCCAGCTGGTTGTTCTTTCCCTCGTTGATATTTCTGTAATATTTCTTGCCGAACACTTTGTCTTTACCCGGATAGCGGTAAATCCAGCCAAACTGCTTGCCGGTGATCTCCACCACATTGGCGTCGGCCGGGGCATCGCCGGTAATCCTCGACCAGTACACCAGCCCGAAGCCTACCAGTATAAAAAGCGTGATGGCAGGAACCACGGTCCAGATCAATTCCAGCTTATTATTATGGGGAAAATAGAAAGCCGTTCTTTTTTCAGAATACTGGTATTTGTACGAGAACCAGAAAAGCAGCGCTTGTGTAACCACGAACACGATACCCGTCAGGGCCAGCGTGATGTACAGCATGGTATCGACCTTTTCGCCATGGTCGGATGCCGCCTCGCCCAGGATCTTGCCCTTCAGCAACTCGTTACACCAGTAAACGCCGATCAGTCCCACAACCAGGAATACCAGCAACAGGAAACCATTGATCTTGTTGTTCTGTTCAAATGACTTCTTTTCCCCCTTCAGCACGGCCACATATTCGCTGGCTTTTGCGATCTGAAAGACCACAATAAAACCCAACGCCAGGATCGCAATGATTAATTGTGTTGACATGTTATTCGCCGAGTTTAATCTAATTTTTAATGAATACGCTTATTATGGTTTACAAGATCAGGCGTGGTGAATAATGCTTTCCTTGAAGAAAGGGTGATTTTTAGCCAGCAGCGAACGTTTGGTGAGCGCATTGCCGGTACTCCACATGATCAGGCCTACAAAACCGGCGGCTACCCCGAAATCAAAAAGGTTCAGCTGCACGTGCTCTTTGGAAATGCTGGCCATCACCATCTGGTAAAAATCGAGCCAGTGACCACCCATGATCAGTGCTCCCATAAATACGATGAGCGTATAGTTTCTTTTGCTGCCTCTGCGCATCAGGATGAGCAGGGGCGCAATAAAGTTGATTATCAGGTTGAGGAAAAAAACGCCGCGATACGGCCCCTGAACACGGTGCTTGAAATACACAACTTCTTCGGGGATGTTCGCGTACCAGATCAGCATGTACTGGCTGAACCAGAGATACGTCCAGAATACGGAGAAGGCAAACATGAACTTACCGAGGTCATGCAGGTGCTCGTGGTTCACCAGCTCCAGGTAACCCTGGTTCTTCAGGTAAACAACAAAAAGAGCGATCAGCGACATACCGGCTACAAAGCTCGAAGCGAAGGTGTACCAGGAATACATAGTGCTGTACCAGTGTGCATCCAGGCTCATCAGCCAGAGCCAGGGAACGGTCGACATTACCGTAAGGCCAAACCATACCAGGAAAAGCGCACCCCAAACGGTGTTCTTCCAGATATAGGCTTTGCCTTCTTCAACAGACAACCCGTCGCGGTCGTCAATTTCTTTACTGATACTGCGCATCTTATAGCCCAGGCCGATCCAGCCGCCAATGGCCAGCACGGTCCACACAATAAAAAAGGTTGGGTTCAGAAAGCCCGACTTGCCTTCCAGTATCTTGTCTCCCTCGGGCGTAAGCCAATGATAGATATGATGTTTATGACCCAGCACCAGCGCCAGCAAAACAACGCAGGCTATAATGCCCAGCGGTACCACCGCTGCCGAAATAGCTTCCGTAACCCTTCTGAAAACCATCTGGAAAGCGCCCATGGCCATGGTGGTGGCACAGATAAAGAACATGGAGGCGTTTACCACCAGCAGGAAAAAAACGCTGTTAAAAAGCATGGTGGCCCAAAAACGGGCGTTTTCATGGTCGTCGCCGGTACCATACATGAAATAGCCGGCAACCACCGACAATACGCCTACGCCCATCAGGATCATCGACCACATCCTGTATTTCGCCGGTATCTCAAACTGTTCTCTGAAAGCCATTATCTAATGATTTATCGTTGGTCAATTTCTGTTTCGCGTTTATTTTTTTGCCGCGGCCGAGTCGGCTGCAGCCGCGCGCCCGCCTGCTTGCTCTTGATATAAGCAGCGATCATCCAGCGTTGCTTGTTCGATAACTGCGATGCATAGGATCCCATCATGTTTTTGCCGTAGGTTTCCACATGGAAAATGGTACCGACCGGCAGCTTCATTATATTCGGGTCGCTAATCAGGTTGGCCGGCTTGGCAGAATAGGGACCGGCACCATCTTTAAACAAAGGGCCGTTCCCGTCCATTTTTGCACCGTGACAAATACCACAGTTGATCATATAAAGCCGCTCAGCCTCTGCCAGCTGCACTGCGTTTAACGGAGGCAGCGGGTTTTTAAGGCTGGCCGAAGCGGCATGCTGGCCGGTGGTGTCTTTCATCATCAGGTAGATGGCCTCGTCGGTGCGGCTCACCGTTCCTTCAACGGGAAGTGCGGTATAATGGATGCCTTCGGCCTGCAACTCGCGGGGGTCTGTATAGGTTTCAACAGCGCGGCTATAGGCCATATCGGGCATATAGACTTTGCCAGGCGTGCGCCGAACATCGCTGCAGGCAGCGAATACCAGGGCACCCAGTCCAACGGCTATGATCGCATTTGTCTTCATTCTTCTTAACTATTTTCAGTATTAGCCTTTCACTAAAGTTTCTTCTTTGTCGTACCTGCCAAGCCACCAGCCTTCTTCCGCTACCTGTACATTAATATCTTTTGCACCGGCCGATGCCAGGAATGCCTTGGCGTCTTCTTCATTGGTGCGGCTGTTCACTTCCAGCACCATCACAAACAGGTCGTCGGTGGCACGGGCATGGAAATGATGCTTTTTCACAAAAGGCGCCAGCTGGCACAAATAACAAAAAGTAAGCACCATACCCACCGCAGAGAACAAAACGGTCAGCTCAAACGTAATGGGAATAAAGGCGGGCAGCGGAAAATGCGGCTTACCACCGATATTCAACGGCCAGTCTTTCGTAAACACCCAACCCATGAAGCTCAACGCGGTGGTCGTACCTGTAATGCCGTATATAAAACCAGCAGTATGCAGGCTGGTATCACGCAGGCCCATGGCTGTATCCAGCCCGTGAATCGGGAAAGGCGTGTACACGTCGTGAATTTTGTAGCCGGCCTTCCGAACTTTCTTCACGGCAGGAAACAATACTTTCTCGTCGTCGAAACAGCCTACTATGAATTTCTTTACTGACATATTTGAGTGTTGAAGTCAAAAGTTAAAAGTCAAAAATCAAAAGGGTTACATCCTCTGCCGGTTACCTTTCGAAATCTAATCTGGTTATTGAGGGACCATTTTTGACTTTTTACTTCTGATTTTTTATTTTTTTAATGGTGCGCATTTTCGTGAGCGAATTCTTCCACAGACTCTCTTTCTTCCTTGTCCATCTCGTCTTTATAGCTTTCCCCGTTCTTCTTCAGGATGTGTTTGATCTCGGCAATGGCAATTACCGGGAAGAATTTGGAGAAGAGGAAAAAGCAGGTAAAGAAGAGGCCGAAGGTGCCCAGGTAGAAGCCAACTTCCCAGATGGTCGGTGCATAATAAGTGCTCCAGCTGCTGGGAATATAATCGCGGTAAACGGAGGTTACGATGATCACAAAACGTTCGAACCACATACCTACGTTTACGATGATACTCATGAAAAAGGTGAACAACAGGTTGCGGCGCAGGTTCCTGAACCAGAAGAACTGCGGTGCGATCACGTTACAGCTCATCATCAGCCAGTAACTCCAGGCATACGGTGTGCTGAGGTCATACCTGTTTTTGAAAGCCGCCATTTCATAGGGGTTCTGGCCATACCAGGAAATGAACAGTTCGGTGATATAAGCGATACCCACAATGGAACCGGTCAGCACAATTACCTTGTTCATCACTTCAATATGCTCCATCGTGATATAATCCTGCAAGTTCAACACCTTACGGGTAATGATCAGCAGGGTTTGCACCATCGCAAATCCTGAGAAGATCGCACCCGCTACGAAGTAGGGAGGGAAGATGGTGGTATGCCAGCCGGGAATAACCGAAGTAGCGAAGTCGAATGATACGATGGTGTGTACCGACAATACCAGTGGCGTACTCAGGCCCGCCAGTACCAGCGACAGCGCTTCATGTCTTTGCCAGTGTTTGGTAGAACCGGTCCAGCCGAACGAAAGCACACCATACATGCGCTTGCGCCATTTTTCGCGGGCGCGGTCACGAACGGTTGCCAGGTCGGGCAACAGGCCGCTGTACCAGAACAGCAGTGATACGGTGAAATAAGTAGAGATCGCAAATACGTCCCACAACAACGGTGAGTTGAAGTTCACCCACAACGGTCCGCGGGTGTTGGGATAAGGCATTACAAAGAAGGCCATCCATACACGGCCCATGTGGAAGATGGGGAACTGGCCCGCACACATTACCGCAAAGATGGTCATCGCTTCTGCGGCGCGGTTTACACCGGTACGCCAGCCCTGGCGGAAGAGCAGCAGGATCGCCGAGATCAGGGTTCCCGCGTGACCGATACCTACCCACCATACGAAGTTGGTGATGTCCCAACCCCATCCGATGGTCTTGTTCAGGTTCCATTCCCCGATCCCATACACCACTTCACGATAAACAGAATAGACACCAAAAAGCAAAAGGATGATTGAAATCGTCAACCCGATTTTCCAGAGACGCGTAGGCGCGCCCTCAATAGGCCGAACGATATCTTCCGTTACCTGGTGGTAGGTTTTCTCGCCCGTTACGAGTGGACTCCTTACCTGTGATTCGTATCTTAATGCTGCCATATCCTTTAAGCATTTAGCGTTTGGCTTTCACCTTCCGCTTATTGGTTTTTGTTCTCTTGTTTCCTTTTCGTTTGTTCGGTTAGTGGTGCTCAGCCGCCGGCTTCGCTTCCGCTTTTTCCCCGTGTTCTTCTTCCGTATGCGCAGCGATGTGATCGGTATTGCGCACCTTGGCCAGGTAGCTCACATTCGGCATCACGTGGATCTGCTCCAGCACATAGAACAGGCGCAGCTCATTTTCCTTGCGCTCTCTCGACACCAGGCTTTCGCTGCTGTTGACGTTACCCAAAACAATGGCGTCAGCAGAGCAGGCCGACTGGCAGGCGGTACGAACGTCTTTGTCTGCCATTGGTCTGTTTTCCTTTTTCGCTATCAGCTTGGCTTCCTGCAGGCGCTGCACACAGAAGGAACATTTTTCGATCACACCGCGGCTGCGCACCGTTACATCGGGGTTCAGCACCATGCGGGTGAGATCTTCGTTCATCATCATGATCGCACCGTTTTCCTCGAAAATATCCTGGTTGTGCTTGAAACTGTCGGCGCCGGTATAGTCGGCCCAGTTGAAGCGGCGTACTTTATACGGACAGTTGTTGGCGCAATACCTGGTACCGATACAACGGTTATAGGTCATCTGGTTCAGGCCTTCACTGCTGTGGTTGGTGGCGGCTACCGGGCAAACGTTCTCACAGGGCGCATTGTCGCAGTGCTGGCACATCATCGGCTGGAATACCGTCTGGATGCTTTCGGGATTGTAGGGGTCGCCGCTGAAATAACGGTCGATCCGCAGCCAGTGCATATCTTGCGCCCGCAGTACTTCAGGCTTACCCACAACGGCTACGTTGTTTTCAGCGTTACAGGCCACTACACAGGCACCACAGCCGTAACAGCTGTTCATATCGATGTTCATGCCCCACTTAATGCCCGGCTTGTCGAACACGGGATAGATGGTACCGTCTTTTTCGTAATGTTCCAGTCCGCCCCAGGGCGCCAGCTCTTTCGCACGGGCGTTGATGATCTGCTTCGGATCTTTTTTATAAGAGTCAAGCGTGATTTCCTTGATCACTTCGTGACGACCCTCGTAAGAGCTGTGGGTTTGGGTAGTAGCGATCTTATATTCCTGGTCGGTGACTTCAACCTGTCCGGCTGTTTGGTACACGACGGTTGTTCCATTGAAAACCGCCAGCGGATACACGTTCTTACCAACCCCTTTACAAGCCATGCCGAATTCGTCGGAACGGCCGTAACCAAAGGCGATGGCAACCGTATCTTCCTGCGTGCCGGGAATCAGCAATACCGGTAAAGTCACCACTTTATTGCCCACTTTCAGGTTCACTACCGGCTTTTGGGGGAAGGCTTCATACTGGTCGGCATGTGTGGGGTTCGCCAGGTCGATCTTAAACAGTTTAAGACCGAGGTTCGGCGACATGATAACATAGTTGTCCCAGGTTGCACGCGTGATCGGATCGGGCAATTCCTGCAACCAGGGGTTGTTGGAATGACGGCCGTCGGCGATCGAGGTATTCTGGAACAGCACCACTTCCACATCGGCTGTTTTGTCTGTTACCGCTCCCTTTTTTGCAGGGGCGGCCACTGCAGCTACTGCTGCGGCGATGCCGGCGGTATTAAAGCTGGCTGTGTTCAGCGTTATGCCGGTTGAATACTCCACCACACCGTCCTGCAGGGCTTTCAGGTAGTTGCTTTCGCCGCCCAGGCGGGTAGACCAATAGTTTTTATGGTAATCGTGGTAGCTGCTTGTATTACCACTCCATTTGAGGAGCGATTCCTGCCATTGGCGGGTTTTGAAAAGCGGCGCGATGGTGGGCTGCACCATGCTGATATACCCGCTCTTCATCTCGGCGTCACCCCAGCTTTCGAGGTAATGATGTACCGGCAGCACATACTTGCACTGCTTGGCGGTTTCATCAAGCCTTTCCGAGAGTGCAATGCTCAGCTTCAGCTTCGGCAGGGCGGCAGCCAGTTTTTCGCCTTCGATATGCGTGTACACAGGGTTGCTGTCGATTACGATCAGCCCGCCGACCTTTCCGGCATTGATATCTTCTACCAGCGTGGCCATTTCTGCGTCGATACCGGCTTTGTTCAGCAACGGTGCGGCCCAGTTAATGGTTGTTCCGTTGGCACCGATGGCTTCGTTGATGGCATTCACCAGCAGTTGCACATTCATGTCGTTGCTGCCCGATACCACCAGGGCGGCGCCTTTATTGACAGCCAGATCGGCCGCCACTTTACTGATCGCATTTTTCAGCTTATCGCTGCCCACATTCACCGCCTGACCGTTCAGCGCTGCCAGGATACCGGCAGCAACAGCGGCGGTCTCTGAAGGACGATGGGTAAACCTTTCGTCGGCATTGGCGCCCGTCATGCTCATCATACCCTCAAACTGGTAATGCTTGCTCATGGTCGGGTTGGCCGGATTGATCTACGACCCTGGGTATAGCCATGCTGGAATTCAACCGGGTTCAGCCAGGTAGCCAGGAAGTCGGCGCCCAGGCTCACGATCACTTTTGCTTTCGCAAAATCGTAAGAAGGGATGGCGCGCTTGCCGTAAGTGGCTTCGTTTGCCTGCAGCATGCCGCTGAAAGAAATAGCATCGTACTGCACGTGGCGGCTGCCGGGGTATTTCGCGAGGAACTCGCCGATTACCTGGCGGCCGGAGGGAGAATTGATGGTGGAAGAAAGGATCACCAGCGGAGCGCCGCCCAAACCGGAGATGGCCTCGGCCATCTTTATCAAACGCATCGAATGTGCTTACCTCTTTACCGTTGGCCTGCGGAAAGCGCAAACGGGCGGTATCGTATAAATCGAGTACGGAAGCCTGCACCTGTGCGGTGGTGCCTCCTTTGGACCACGACGACCGGTCGTTGCCTTCGATCTGATCGGGCGACCGTCGCGAACACGGGCCAGCACAGGAATAGCGTCACCGCCGGCGACATAGGTGGTAGCGTAGTAGTCCGCTACACCGGGTATGATTTCAGCGGGCCTGTTTACAAAAGGAACCGCTTTTTTAACCGGTATTTCGCAGCTGGCAGCAATAGCAGCGGCGGCAGTGCTGAAACCCACGTATTTCAGGAAGTCGCGGCGGGGCGTACCTGCTTTATCCAGGCCATCCGCATCAAATCCTTCAAAAGGCAGCTCCTGCCTGAACTCGTCCTGCGTGTTCTTCTGATGTGCTGCTGAGTTGCTCAACTCACCGAAACTTTGCCAGTACTTTTTTTGCTCCATATACCAAACCCCGGAAGGGGCATTGATTTTTTGGTGATGTAAATAGTTTGTAATTCGCCGAAGGTTTCCCTTCCCGGATTAATAGTGACATTTTTGACAGTCCGTACCACCGATCATTTCCACAGTAACGCTGTCTATTTTTCCACTCTTCAGTTCTTCGTGGAACTTCTCGTATATGCTGTAGAATTTATTGTCGGTGAACTGAACTTTCGTTTCGCGGTGACAGTTGATACACCAACCCATGCTCAGGTCGGCGAACTGTTTTACCTCACCCATTTCCTGGATATTGCCGTGACAGGTCTGGCAGGCTACGCGACCGGCGTTTACGTGCTGGGCGTGGCTGAAGAACACGTGATCGGGCAGGTTGTGGATTTTGATCCATTCGATCGGCTTGGGTTCGTTGGCATATTTCTTCTGCCCCGGATCCCAGCCGGTGTGTTCATAGATCTTTTTGATCTCTTCGGTGCCATTCACTTCCGTACCGTCTTCACGGAACAGCTTTTCGCCGGTGTATTCATTGATCTGCATATGGCAGTTCATACATACATTGAGCGAAGGAATGTTGGCGTGCTTGCCTTCCTGCGCGCCGCCATGGCAATACAAACAGCTGATCTGGTTGGTGCCGGCGTGCACTTTGTGCGAGTAATAAATGGGTTGCTCCGGCTGATAGTTTTGGCTACGGCCCAGTCCGATGGCGCCTTGAATGGTATAATAACCGCCGATGATAAAGAGAACCACGGCAAACAAAGCAATATAGGCTTTGTTCCGCCAGAAGGGAACCGGTTCGAAAGAAGGCGCTCCCTCTTTTTCGTCGGCCAGTTTTTTCAGGTTGGCATTCACCGTCAGCAGGGTGAAAACAATAATCGCCAGGATAATGGTGAGAATGCCATATAGTAAGGGACTGTCTTCACTTACGGGAGCGGCTGCAGCACCCGCTGCGGGATTGTTTGCTGCCGATTGCAGACGGGTTCCCTCATCCTGCACATACTTCAGGATCGCATTGATCTCCTCGTCGGTCAGGTTCGGGAACGGGTTCATCGGCGTTTTGTTCCGCGCGTTGTACAGGTCGTTAAAGTACTTGTTGCCCGTTGCCAGTACCGCCTGGTTATTACGTATCCAGTCGTGCAGGAGTTTCTTGTCAGGAACCCTTTCTTCTACGCCGAACAATGCCGGGCCGGTACCGTCTTTCATTACCGCATGGCAGGAGGCGCAGTTCGACATGAACAATCCCTTCCCATCCTGGGCGAAAACAGGCTGGCCAAAACAAGCAATTGCAACCAAAAACAGGGAAAAAAATACACGCTTCACAACCGATCTATAGGAAATCATAAGCTGAAGGGTCTGTTGGTAATGTTAAATGTTGCGATTCGTGAGCAAAAATATGACACGATATTGACAATCTATCAACATTCTCCGATTTTTTTTGACCGTGTTGTGCTTGCATTTCAATGGGTTAAGTAAAATTTTAATAGTAAGATCGTCCCGCGATCCCTTTCGGGGTTTTAACAAATCTCTGTTCCTTTGCGCCATGTTCCAAAATCTGAAAACAAAATGGGGGGTGGGGCCGGTCAGGTTTTTTCTCATCATTTGTGTTTTCGCCATAGGCGGCAGCCTGGCCGGTTTTGCAGCGCGTAAACTCCTGGCAATCACCGATATAGGGCAACCGGCGGCCTGGGTCATTGTATATATAATAAGCGTAACCCTGTGCTGGCCGGTCATGGTGCTGCTGGTCAGCCTTCCCTTCGGTCAATATGGCTTTTTCAGCCGCTACCTGGCCCGCCTGGGCAAAAAAATAGTCGGGCGGCCGGCTTCAACCAATACCAAAAACATTCCTCAAGTTCCTGAAAATCAAATGAAAACAATTAATCTGGCCATTTTTGCATCGGGCGCCGGCTCCAATGCCCTGAAAATAATGGAGCATTTTGCCGGCCATCCGCAGGTAAAAATCGCCCTCGTCGCCTGTAATAAACCCGGGGCGGGGGTTGTCTCCATCGCCGAAGCGCACCAGGTCCCCGTGCTGCTGATCGAAAAAGAAAGGTTTTTCAGGGGCGATAGCTATATAGCTGATTTTGAGCGGTTTGCGATAAGTTATATCATCCTTGCCGGCTTTCTCTGGAAGGTACCGGCCGGCCTTATTGCCCGTTTCCCGATGCGGATCATCAATATCCATCCCGCGCTGTTACCGAAATACGGCGGAAAAGGCATGTACGGCCATTTTGTTCATGAAGCCGTCATCGCCGCCGGCGAAAAGGAAAGCGGTATTACCATCCATTTTGTGGATGAGCAGTACGACCATGGCGCCACGATTTACCAGGGCCGCTGCGCGGTCCTTCCCGGCGATACCCCCGACAGCCTGGCAAGCCGCATCCAACAGCTGGAATATGCCGCCTACCCGCAGGTGATCGAAAAAACGGTATTGGCGGGTTATAATACCACAAGTCGTTAAAATTCATGGTGTTTCCCAAATGAGTTGTACCCTTGTAAACCCATGCGTTTCTATGCTGCTTCCATACAAGTACTCCTGATCTGCCTGCTGCTGGCCGGCCGGTCGGCTGCGCAGGTACGGGTTTCAGGAACCGTGTTTGAGATGAACCGAACGGTACCGCTGCCGGGGGTATCGGTGCTCACCAACAACGGACGCGGCACCGTTACCGACAGCCTCGGCCAATACAGCTTGGTGGTAGCCGAAACCGACTCCATTTTCTTTTCCTACCTGGGCAAGCCCACGCCCATGTACGCGGTTTCGGGCATCCAGCGAACCAGCCAGTTCGATATCTCCCTGCACGTGAATGTGACCACCCTGAAAGAGGTGAAGATCATGCCGCCCAACTACACGCGCGACTCGATCATGAACCGGGAGGAATATGCCAAGGCCTTCGATTTCCGGAAACCGGGGCTGGGTATATCGTCTTCCTCACCGGCATCGGGAAATTTCGGCGTTGGGCTCGATCTCGACCAGCTCATCAATATGTTCAATTTCCGGAAGAACAAAAGCATGGCCGCCTTCCGCAAGCGGCTGCTGGCAGAAGAAGAAGAAAAATACATCGACTCCCGTTTCACCCGCGCCAAGATCAGGAAGATCACCGGCCTTGCAGGCGCCGACATCGATACGTTTTTGCGGTATTACCGGCCGCCCGTGGAATTTGTGGAAACCGCCACTGAATACGAGCTGCTGGAGTACATCAAAAAATGCGGTTACAATTACAAAAGGCTGAAATCGCTGGGCAACCACCTCGAAGGGAAGAAAGAAGAATACGACCAATAACCGACTATATGCGAAAAATATCCCTGCTGCTTATACTGTACTGCCTGCTGCAGCAACAGGCTTCCGCCCAACGCGCCTTTATTTCGGATAGCCTTGACCGTTATATAGAGCGGAATATGGCCGACTGGAAGATTCCCGGCGTTGCCGTAGCCGTTGTAAAACAGGGTAAGACCATCTGGAAAAAAGGATATGGTGTGCTTGAAACCGGGAAACCGGCAAAAGTTAGCGCCACCACCCGTTTTGGTATCGGCAGTAATTCAAAAGCATTTACCGCAACGGCATTGGCCATGCTGCAGGCGGCCGGCAAACTTTCGCTCGACGACAAGGTCAAAAAATGGATTCCCGACTTCAGGCAATACGACCCCTGGATCACCGAAGAGGCAACGGTGCGCGACCTGCTCTGCCACCGGATGGGATTTGAAACCTTCCAGGGCGACTTCATGTATTTCGACTCCGATCTCACGTATGCGGAAGTAAAAGAGAAGTTCGGGAAGCTGAAGCCGCAGTATGGTTTCCGCTCGAGATGGGGCTATACCAACGCGGCTTTTGCCGTTGCCGGCGAGGTGATTGAAAAAGCCAGCGGCCAAACCTGGGGGCGATTCATCGATTCGGCGATCTTTCGTCCGCTGCAAATGACCACCGCCCTTCCTTATTCCATTTCGCTCGATACGGCGCGCAACACGGCATCGGCCCACACCGTGGTGGAAGGCGTACTGAAGAAAATCCCTTACGGGCATATCGATAACCTGGCGCCGGCAGGCAGTATCTCCGCCAGTGTGGAAGACCTGAGCCATTGGGCGATGGCGCTGCTTGACAATGGAAACTGGAACGGCAAAACAGTTATTGCTCCCGAAGCCATCGCGCTGACCCGGCAGCCCAATTCTATCCTGGGTAATGCCCGGCATCGCTTTAACCGGAAACATTTCTCGTTATACGGTCTCGGCTGGATGCTGGAGGACTATGCAGGTACGAAAATCGTATCGCATACCGGCGGCGTAAACGGTTTTGTAACCGCCTTCACACTTTTACCCGAAGAGAACGCGGCCGTGATCGTGCTGACAAACACCGACGCCAATGGCTTCTATTCTGCGTTGAATGCAGAACTGACAGATGCTGTTTTGAACCTTCCTTACCGCGACTACAGCGCGTTATCCCTCGCCGGCCAGAAAGAAGCCAACGCCCAAGACGCGGCGCGGATCAAAAAACTGCGTGATACCGTTGCCCTTAAACCGGCGCCGGCCCTTCCATTGCAGCAGTTCCTGGGCGACTATGTTCACGATGTATACGGGCATATGAATATCACCATGGAAAACGGAAAAGCCGTCGCCCGCTTCGAACACCACAAGGGCCGCTTCGCCATTCTCGAACCCCTGGGCGGCAACCGGTTCCTCGCGTCTTTCAACGACCCCCTCTACGGAATCCGGGAATGGCCCTTCCGCATCGAAAACGGAAAAGTGCTTTCGGTAACCGTTAGCGTAAGCGACTTCGTTGAATTCACCACCTACGATTTCGTGAAGCAATAAGCATCGCAGCCATCCCCGCTTCGCGCCCTTTGCTCCTTTGCGCCCTTTGCGTGAAAAAAACGCCTGCTTTGCATCGTCTTACAAAAGAAGATTGCCGGCCTGATGCCGGAATTCTTTAAATTGACGGCATGAGATACCCGCTTTTGCTCGTGCTGCTTATCACCTGCACGATTGCCCGCGCGCAGAAAAACCTGCACGAAAACGCCATCGTAATAGATACACACAACGATGTATTGTCGTCTGCCACCATGAAAGGACTAAACATTGAAGACGACCTGCGCGGCAAAACACATAGCGATATCGACCGCTTCAGGAAAGGCGGCGTGGATGTGCAGGTTTTCTCTATCTTCTGCGATGACAAATACGGCAAGGGAACCGCCTTCAGCTATGCCCTGCGCGAGATCGATTCGCTCGACGCAATCGTGGCCCGCAATCCGTCGAAGATGATGGCGGTGAACACGGTTGCCGACCTGAGAACGGCCGTAAGAAAAAAGCGGCTGGGCGCCATGAAAGGCGTGGAAGGCGGTCACATGATCGAAGACAGCATGCTCTACCTCGACAGCCTGTACAAACGCGGCGCCCGTTATCTTACGCTTACCTGGAACAACTCGACTTCGTGGGCCAGTTCTGCCTGGGATGAAACCTATTTTGACCAGGGTAAGCCCACGCCCATAAAACAGAAGGGACTGAATGATTTCGGCCGGCAGATCGTGCGGCACATGAATGAGCTGGGCATGCTGGTAGACCTGAGCCATGTGGGCAAACAGACTTTTTTCGACGCCCTGCAAACCAGCACCAAACCCGTGCTGGTGTCTCACAGTTGCGTATATGCGATTTGCCCCGTGCCCCGCAACCTCACCGATGAGCAGATTCTTGCCCTCGGCAAAAACGGCGGTGTTATACACCTGAATTTCTATTCGGGATTTCTCGACAGCAGCTTTAACCGCCGCCGCGAAGCCTTCCAGGCAAGCCATCGCGCAGAAGTCGATTCGCTTAAAGCAGCGCGCATGCCCGACTACGAAATCGACGATTTCATAGCACGCAAATACCCCGAAGAAGCGGAACAGTTGCGCCCGGGCATGAACCTCCTGCTCGATCACCTGGACCATATCGTAAAACTGATCGGCGTTGATCATGTGGGGCTGGGCTCCGATTTCGACGGCATCGATTCAAGCCCGCTTGATCTCAACGGCGTGGAAGACATGCCTAATATCACTTCTGCACTGCTGCTGCGCGGCTACACGAAAAAAGACATCTACAAAATACTCGGCGGCAATTTTGTGCGGCTGCTCAAAGCAAATGAACGATGAGGATTTTATGGAAATACCTGAAACCTTATCAGGGATGGGTGTTCCTTGCCCTGGCACTGGCCGGCATCGCCCAGGTACTGGCGCTTTATGATCCGATCCTCTTCGGAAAAGTGATCGATAAATATGCGCTCAACCCCGAAGGACTTGCAGAAAAAGAACGCATAAGAGGCGTCAGCGTACTGCTTGCCATTGCCGTCGGCATTGCGCTGCTGTCGAGAGTCGCCCTCACCTTCAAGGATTATGTGGTCCGGCTGGTGGTACAGAAATTCGGCATGCAGGTGTTTATCGACGGCCTGCGGCAAACCCTGCGGCTGCCTTACCAGGACTTCGACACCCAAAGCAGCGGAGAAACCCTGTCGAAGCTGCAGAAAGTGCGCAACGACACCGAGCGCTTCATGAACTCTTTTATCAATATCCTTTTCTCGTCGCTGGTCGGCATCGGCTTTCTTATCTGGTATGCCGTCACCAAGCACTGGGCGCTGATACCGGTTTTCCTAATCGGCGTGGTGTTGCTCGGCGGGCTCACCAGCCTGCTCAGCCGCCGCATCAAAACCATACAGCGGGCCGTGGTGAAGCAAACCAATGTGCTCAGTGGCTCCATCACCGAATCGCTGCGCAATATCGAGCTGGTGAAAAGCCTGGGACTCACTTATCCCGAGATCAGGCGGCTGAGCGCTTTTACCCGCCGCATCTTTGACCTGGAGATGGAAAAGACCCGCAAGGTGCGCACGCTCTCTTTCCTGCAAGGCACCACCCTGAACCTGTTGAAGCAATCCATTCTTTTTATTTTATTGTGGCTGATCTTCCGCAACGTGCTCAGCACCGGAGAGCTGATCTCCATGCAATTCATTTCTACCAGCATCATTGGTCCCTTACAAGACCTTGGCAATATCATACTGCAATACCGCGAGGCCGAAGCGTCGCTGCAGGTTTTCAACGAGCTGATGGAGCAATCGCCCGAGTACCGGCCGGAAGAACCGATCGATGTGGAAGACATCACCCACCTGCAGTTCGACAATGTTTACTTTAAACACCGCAACGCCGAACAATATGCCGTGGAAGCCATTTCATTCGAAGTGGCGTTGGGCGAAACCATTGCTTTCGTAGGGCCTTCCGGCTCGGGCAAGTCGACGCTGGTGAAGCTGCTGGTGGGCCTTTATACACCTACCGCCGGCGAGATCAGCATCGACGGTGTTTCGGTTAAGCATATCCGTTATAACCGCATCCGGCGGCAGCTGGGTTTTGTGACCCAGGAAACTCAACTGTTTTCGGGCACCATCCGCGACAATATGTTATTCGTTAAACCCGACGCCAGCGATGAAGAGATCTATGCTGCGCTGGAAAAAGCAGCGGCCCTGCAGCTGGTCACCGGCTCGGGGCGCGGACTCGATACCATACTCGGCGAAGGCGGCAAACGGGTATCGGGCGGCGAAAAGCAGCGGCTGGCCATTGCCCGCGCCCTGCTCAGGGACCCGCGGCTGCTCATTTTCGACGAGGCCACTTCGGCCCTCGACTCGATCACCGAAGAAGACATCACCTCCACCATTCGCGAAATATCGGCTGAAAAAAAGCAAATGACCATCCTGATCGCACATCGCCTGTCGACCATCATGCATGCCGATACCATTTACGTGCTGGAGAAAGGCCGCATCGTTGAAAAAGGAAAGCACGAACAGCTGGTAGACAGCAAAGGGCTCTACTATGCCATGTGGCGGCAGCAGGTGGGCGAAAGGCACAGCACCCTTACTGCCGGTATGCCGTCAGTAAGCGAGTAGCTGCTCGATCATTTCCGTCATCCGTTGTTGCGGCAGGAACTGCTGTTCCAACAGCTTGTTGAACGGCACGGGTGTATCCAGCGATCCGCAACGCATCACCGGCGCATCGAGGCTTTCGAAACAGTGTTCGGCAATCCAGGCGGCGATCTCTGCACCGATCCCATAAGTCAGCGTGTCTTCGTGCAGCACCAGCACTTTCCCGGTTCTTTCAACCGACTGCCGGATGCTGTCGTAATCGAGCGGAAGCAGGGTGCGCAGGTCAACGATATCGATCCCCAGGTGCATATTGGCCATCGCATAATCAAGGGCCCAATGTACGCCGGCGCCATAGGTAATAATACTGATCATATCCCCCTGCTGTACCTGCCGGGCTTTGCCGATGGGCTGGGTACTGTAACCGTCGGCCACCTTTCCGCTGATACGCCTGTACAACGCTTTGTGCTCAAAAAACAGCACGGGATTCGGGTCTTCGAAAGCGGCCAGCAACAAGCCCTTCGCATCGGCGGGGGTAGACGGGTACACCACTTTCAACCCCGGCACATGCGTAAACCAGCCCTCATTGCTCTGGCTATGGAAAGGCCCTGCGCCAACGCCAGCGCCGGTGGGCAGGCGGATGACAACATTCGGGGCGTGCCCCCAGCGATAATGGCTTTTTGCGAGGTTATTGACGATCTGGGTAAAGCCCGCGCTCACAAAATCGGCGAACTGCATTTCCACCATCGACTGGTAACCCTCCAGCGACAAACCCATAGCCGTACCCAGGATAGCGCTTTCACAAAGCGGTGTGTTGCGCACACGCGCGGCACCATACCGGGCCAGCAATCCGTCGGTGATCTTAAACGCACCACCGTAACCCGCTATATCCTGGCCCATCAATACAAGGTTCCCGTGTTGCTGCATGGCCAGGTCGAGCGCTTCACTGATCGCATCTACCAGCCGCAGTTCTTTTTCGGCCGCTGCCGGTTCAGGCTCTTCTGCAGGCGCCGCCGGCAGGGCGTACACCGATTGCAGCTCATCCTGCACCCGGAAACCTGCAAACCCTGTTTCGGTGGCCTGCTGCAACTCCTGGTCAATAAACTGGCCATCAGCGCCCGGTCCTGCGCTACAAATTCAGGGGAGATGACACCGGTTGACAACAACCAGTTCTCAAAATTCGATACCGGGTCTTTGGGCGCCCATTCTTCAAACAAATGCGGTGGTACATATTTTACACCACTGGCTTCTTCATGCCCGCGCATGCGGAAGGTCATGCATTCCACCAGGTAAGGTTTCTGTTCGCGGATGCAATATTCCCGCACACCGCGGATGGTATCATACACCGTCATCAGGTTATTGCCGTCTATCCGCACGCCCTCCATACCATAACCCCTGGCGCGGTCAACCAGCGAGGCGCAGCGGTACTGTTCGCTGACCGGGGAGCTGAGTGCATAACCGTTGTTTTCAATCACGAATATCACCGGCAGGTCCCATACGGCGGCCACATTCAGGGCTTCGTGGAAATCGCCTTCGCTGGTGCCGCCGTCGCCGGTAAAAGCCAGCGATGCTTTTCCGCTGCCCGATAATTTCCCAGCGAGGGCAGCGCCATCGGCCAGGGCCAGCTGCGGGCCAAGGTGCGAGATCATGCCGCAGATATGGTGCTCTTTGGAGCCGAAATGAAAGCTCCGTTCGCGGCCGAGGCTATAGCCGTTGCGGCTTCCCTGCCATTGCAGGAACAGGCGGTGCAACGGCATATTGCGGGTGGTGAAAACACCCAGGTTACGGTGAAGGGGAAACAGCCATTCGTCGGGCGACATAGCCAGTGTGGCGCCCACAGAGATGGCTTCCTGCCCGATACCACTGAACCATTTACTGATCTTTCCCTGGCGCAGGTACAGCAGCATTTTCTCTTCTATCATCCGCGGCAGCAATAGGCGCCGGTAAAAAGAAATCAGCTCGTCATTGGTCAGGTTGCAACGGTCAAAATCCATTTTATCTGCTTTTGTTTTCGTTGCCGGAATATAGAATCGACACCCCTATGGACTGGAGGATGCTGAAAAGCAGCGCCCACCAGAAACCGTCTACCGAAAAACCGGTAACGAGCTTTGCGCATAACAGGATGATTAGCGCATTGATAACAAAGAGAAATAACCCCAGTGTAAGAATGGTTACCGGAAGGGTGAGTATGATCATGAGCGGTTTAATGACGGCATCGAGCACGGCCAGCACCAGGGCCACGATCAATGCCGTCATAAACGAATCGATGTGTACGCCCGGTAAAACATGGGCGAGGGCGAATGCAACCAATGCGGCAATGAGCAGCCTGACAAGAATATTCATGGTTATGGGTTTGCTTGTTGGGGAATGGGGAGGGTTTGCAGGTAACCGTTGAATGAAATGGCCTGGCGGCTGGTGCTCACCACATTCAGGTAGGTGGATCCGTTGTCGAAAATATTGAACTGAAGCTGTTGCACATCGGTGTTGCGGGGCCGGATCAGCAAAGACCTGCCTTTTTTGTTTTTTTCAACGGTATAATCGAAATCGGCCGATTCAAACCGCAGCGGGCTTTACGCTGTATTTACAGGCGCGGCATAGGCCCTTCCGAAATATGGCAGTTCGACCGTCAGCTTATTGTCGCCGACGCGCACAAAATACAGCGTACTCAACATCCGCGAACGGCCGCCCAGCGGCTGCATGCTTTGTGCCGTGAACTGAAAGCTTTTGTTATCCACCAGCGAATCTACCTGTGCTGCGGTAGTAGCCGCCGCCTGCGACACGCGTGCATGGCTGCAGGCAACCAGCAGAACAGGCAGGAGCAAACAAACGAGGCCGTTTTTCATAACGCTGTTTTTAGGTCAGTCGTGCGGTTGGCGGGGAAGGGTTTTCTGCTGCGTAACACCCGCCGCGCGCGAAGCAGGTTGCGAGCAGGATTGGCGGCTTTCTTTCTGCTGGTTTGCCAGCGCCCGCTTTTCCTTCTCTTCGGTTTTTTTCTTATCCTCCAGGTGCCGGGGATAGAATGCAAAAACAGCACCGGCAGAAAAGCCGATCAGTATCAGCAAAAACCATTTGGTAACAGGCGAGCCTTTTCGCATAAACCTCCTTTTCATAAAGATACAGAATGCTAGGGAGCATCTTTCACGCAACGAAAACCCACATGGCTCATGCCGCTTTCAGGCGAGCTTGCCTGGCGTGCACTGGGGCGGTACCGCTGGCAATAGCTGTCGTGGCACAAAAAGGAGCCGCCTTTTTGTACCCGCAGCGGTGTGTAAGGCATGGCGGGATCGCGGCTGGCGGCCGGCCCCGGGGGATTGTCTGATACTGCGTCTTCTTCATAGGTCTGGTACAGCAGCTTATCGTACCAGTCGTTGCACCATTCCCATACATTGCCCGCCATATCATAGAGGCCATAACCGTTTGCCGCAAACGACTTCACCGGTGCGGTTCTGTCGAATCCGTCTTTTTTCGTATTCTTATCCGGAAAATGCCCCTGCCAGGTATTGGCGTAGACTTTGTCGTCTGTAGGCGCCTCGTTACCCCAAACAAAATTTTTGCCTTCGAGGCTGCCCCGGGCGGCAAACTCCCACTCTGCTTCGGTAGGCAGCCGCTTGCCGGCCCATTTGCAATAAGCCTGGGCATCATTCCAGCTGATCATGACCACCGGGTGTTGTTCGCGCCCTGTGATCGTAGAGCCCGGCCCTTCGGGGTGCCGCCAGTCGGCGCCCGGCTGCCAGCGCCACCATTGCGTAATATCGTCGGTATTTACCGGCCCTGTTGTGGGCTGGAAAACAAGCCCGCCGGCAACCATGTCTTTCGGGTCAGGCGGCGGCGTTCCGGGCGGCACCTGTGCCATGACCTCTTCCAGGCTGGGGGCTTTTTCGGCATCGGTCACGTAGAGGGTGGCTTCCGCAAAACGCGCAAATACGGCATTCGTCACTTCTGTAACATCCATCCAGAAACCCCTGACCTTTACTTTATGGGCAGGCTTCTCTTCTTCCCAGGCCATCGGGTCGTCAGAGCCCATGGTAAACTGTCCGCCGGGTATCCAGGCCATCCCCGGCGGGGCTTCGTGTGGCGCTGCTGCACCCTGCGGGGTTCTTTCGCGGAAGAAATAATAGCCCGCCAGCGCTGCTATCAGCAAAATGACCAGCGGTATCAACCGTTTTTTCATCGCAAGCAAATTTATTAACGAACAAGGCAGTTGTTACACCACCACCATTTCATAAAAGTCTTCCGGCACCAGGTATTTATTGGCCAGCGCCTGCAGGCTTTCGGCAGAAATTGTTTTGATGGTTTCTATGCTGTTGTAAAAATGGGCTTCGCCCAGGTCGTTCAGGATGAGGTTCTTCCAACGGCCGATGATCTGGAAAGGTCCGTCGAGATCGCCCAGCAAAGAGCCCATGATGTAATTCCTGACCAGCATCAGCTCGTCTTCGCCCACCGGCTCCTTGCGCAATCTTTCCATTTCATGGTAAACCTCCCTGATCGTTGCTTCACAAACATCGCGGCCGGCTTCTGTGGATACCATCCAGGCCGACGACTGCCGGTGGTTCTGCAGGTAGCTGTAAATGCCGTAGGTATATCCCTTGTCTTCGCGGATATTGTTCATCAGCCGCGAACCGAAAAAGCCGCCGAAAATATTGTTAAGCACCTGCGCGCCGAAAAAATCAGGGTGCCTGCGGTTGGGAAAGGGCCGTGCCAGGCGGATCGCTCCCTGGATACCATGGGGATCGTTACTGATCCGGTAGTTTTTTTCGGCAGCAGGAACAATGGCATGGGTAGTGTTCGTGGCAGCCTGCCCGTGAATGGGCAGATCGCCAAACTGCTGCTCCAGCTGTTCAAAAATATCATGCGGCAGGCGCCCGGCCACAAAGATCATACAGCGTCCCCGGCGGTAATACTGGTCGTAAAAAGCCAGCAGCTCATCACGGGTGATGGCGTCCAGGTCTTTGTGACGGCTGTAACGGCCGTAAGGATGATCGAAACCATACAGCTTTTCATCGATCAGCCGGTTCGCTACAAAATCGCTTTTCTTCAGGTTGACGTCGAGACGCTGCTTATTGTTTTGCTGGTACAGCTCCAGCTCTTCTGCCGGGAAATTCGCCTCGGTCAGGATTTCCCGCGCCACCGGCAACAGTTTCGGCAGGTGCTTGGTAAGCCCCTGCAGGTTCAGCAGGGCGGTTTCACTGTAACAGGAACGGCCAAACGAAGCACCGTAGTAATCAAAATGCTCGTTGATATCAAAAGCGGTTTTGCCCGTTGTACCGTTTTTCAATAAAAAGTTGGCGGCGGCGGCAACCATATTGTTCTTTTCGTACCAGTTGCCTGCCCAGAACACCCATTCCACCTTTATAACTTCTTCAGCGCCGGCATTAATGGCATATACCTCCACACCGTTTTTCAGCACATATTTATCAAAAGGTTTGAGCCTGAGGTCAAATTCAACCGCATTGTGGTAGGGCGGGGCAATTTTTCGGTTAATCATCGTCTTCTTCTTCTTCGTTTTCCAGATCACCCGCCAAAACGCCTGCGGTTGCCGCAGCGCGGTAATAGAGGGTGCTGCTATTGTTTTCGGTTAGTATCCGGCGGCTTTCGGCCAGTATATCGCCGGCGGTAACGGCCTGGTACCTCGACAGCTCTTCATTGATCAGGCCGGCATCACCCAGCAATTCATAATACGCCAGGCTGGCTGCGCGGTTCATGACGCTCATGTCTTCAAAAGCCAGCGTGCTTTCCGTTTTATTCTTCACTTTTTCCAGTTCGGCCGTTGTAACGCCTTTTTCCCTGACCAGGGCAAACTGCTCTTCCACCGCCGCTTCGGCCGTTTCGGGGCTGACTCCTTTTACCAGGCGGCCTTCTACCGTTAGCAAACCTGCATCAGAAGAACCAAAGTGATAACAATCAAGGTTGGTGAACAAATGCTTTTCCTTCACCAGCGCCTGGTAAAGCCGGCTCGATGCACCGCTGCCGAGTATATCGCTCATCAGGTCTACCACATAGTAACGCGGATCATTGCGCGCGGGCATATGCCAGGTTTTCACGAACGCGTCTACAGGCACATTGGCGCTGATGTCCATGCGCCGCGGCGCAGTTTGCTCCGGCTCCTGCGGAAGATGGCGTTCGTATTTTTCACCGCCGGGAATGGGGCCGAACCATTTCTCAGCCAGTGCATGCACCTGTTCGGTGACCACATTGCCAGCCACTACGAGGATGGCATTTCGCGGGTTATAGTGTTTGGCAAAAAAAGATTTCACATCGGCGAGGCTGGCTTCTTCTATATGCTTCAGCTCGCGGCCGATGGTCATCCATTTATACGGATGCTTTTCAAAAGCCATCTCACGCATCTTAAACCAGAGGTCACCATAAGGCCGGTTGAGGTAATGCTCTTTGAACTCTTCGCTTACCACCTTGATCTGCACATCCAGGCTCTTTTTGCTGAAGGCCAGGCTCAGCATCCGGTCGCTCTCCAGCCAGAACGCCGTTTCAATATTGGCCGCGGGCAGCTGGCAGTAATAATTCGTAAGGTCGTTGGTGGTATAGGCATTGTTTTCTCCCCCGGCCTTCTGCAGCTCATCGTCGTATTCGGCGATATTGACACTGCCGCCGAACATCAGGTGTTCAAACAAATGCGCGAAACCGGTGCGGTCAGGATCTTCATCACGCGCACCTACATCATATAACACATTCACTACAGCCATGGGGGTGGATGCATCTTCATGCACCAGCACCCGCAGGCCATTGGACAGTACAAACCGGGTAAACTGAATCATAATACTGCGCGCTTTAAAACGCGACTGCAATATTAACCCCTGATTACTTAAGAATGTTGCCCACTTTCAGGGTAAGCGTGGTTAATTTGCCGTCTTCTTTCCGGAACACTACAATTTTCAGCTTTTCGCCGGGCTGCTGGAGCAGGCTCCGGTAAGTCTGGATATTATGTGTCATATTATTATTTATCGAAATAATTATGTCGTTTTCCTTAAACCCGGCTTTTTCGGCGGGTGATCCTTTCATGATATCGGTTACCGTAACGTTTCCGTTGATATAATAAAATCCCAGCCCTGTATAGGCATAGTCGAACTGCTCCCTGAAGTGGCTGTTCGGAACCAGGTAGATATCCCGCCGCTGGTAATTGAGGTACACGTTAAAGCGCCGCAGCAGGTCATTGCCGATCAGTCCGCCGAGATAAGGATAGCTGGTCACATTGTATTCGTCGTTGAAAATATACGTGGGCACTTTCCTGAATTTATACGGACCGATTTTCAGCTCCCGCAGGGTGGTGAGCTTCATCGACGACTTGCCGCCCAACCCTTCGGCCTGCGTCAGGTACATTTTTTTCTTTCTGTCAAAAACAAGGCTGTCGCTCACAAATGCATCGGTAAGCAGCAGGCAGAGGCCGGCGCCGGTGTCGAAAAAATACCTTGCCCGCGAAGCGGTGTGGTCTCTCAGCGCCAGCTCGGTAATGGGTATGGTGGCCAGAACAGGTCGCAGCATAAAGCCGCCCCGGGGATAATGAAACGAGCCCTGTGTGAACACTTTCAGCTTCTGCTCGTCATAGTCAATCTTCACCACGTATCGCGAAAAAAAGCTGAAGCCGATAATGCCATCGATTTTTTCGCCGTACACGCTGGTGAGGATCTCGTAGTCGTTCACATGAAAATTGAGGCTGTCGACCTGCAGGCCGGGGAGCTTCAGCCGGTGATGATTGGCAAACCGCACTTTTTTCATGCCGGCTATGCCCCTGATGGTGCGGTCGGAAAGCTCAGTCGGAATCCTGAAGCGCTCCACCGTCTGCGAATCGAGGCTGATACCGCCGCTTCCCGTATCCAGGATAAAATTCAGGGAGTCGGGCACATCGTCGAAAGCGGCACGAACCATCACAACCCCTCCGCTATACACCCGGAAAGGAATATCGGTGATGAATTGTGCAGGTGGTTGCGAAAAATATTCCTGGGCAAGCACCGTCGACTGCACAGCTGTTAATATGATTACCAGTAGGTAGCAGGCTCTTTTCATGAAACGCCGGTAAGCAGTTGTAATGGTAGCTGCCTGAATTTACGTTTATATTTACTTTTGTCTCAGAATTAATGATGAATGGAATTAGCTGAAATTTATGTGCGCGCGCTCCGGTTTGCTTTTCTGTCGGTGGAAGAAGGTGAATACCTGTACCACCATGCACCACTCACCGAGCTGATGGAAGTAGCCGATACCCTGCGCCGGAAACAGGTGCCTCATGGCAAGGTGACCTGGATCATCGACCGCAACCTGAATACCACCAATGTGTGTATCGCCAATTGCAAGTTCTGCAACTTCTACCGCATTCCCGGGCACAGGGAAGCCTATATCACCGACCTGGGCACTTACGAAAGAAAGATCAGTGAGACCTTCCGGTACGGCGGGGAGCAACTGCTGCTGCAGGGCGGGCACCATCCTGACCTGGGGCTCGACTATTATACCCAGCTTTTCCGCGAATTGAAAAAACGGTTCCCGCTGCTGAAGCTGCATGCACTGGGCCCTCCGGAGGTGGCGCATATCTGCAAGCTGGAAAAGAAATCGCACCATGAGGTGCTGAAGGCGCTCAAAGACGCAGGGCTGGACTCCCTGCCCGGCCCCGGCGCCGAAATACTGGTGGACCGGGTTCGCCGCCTCATCAGCAAGGGCAAATGCGGCTCGCAGGAGTGGCTGGACATTATGCACGAAGCGCATAAGCTGAACCTGACCACCTCGGCCACCATGATGTTCGGGCATGTGGAAACCATTACCGAGCGCATGGAGCACCTGGTAAAGATCAGGGAAGTGCAGGCCAGAAAACCCGACAATGTAAAAGGCTTTATCGCTTTTATACCGTGGACCTTCCAGGATGTGGATACCCTGCTGGCGCGGATCAGGGGCGTACACAACCTGACCACGGCCGAAGAGTATATCCG
>JASGFZ010000007.1:0-27029 GCA_047605345.1 Flavihumibacter sp.
AGGAACAACGGCTTTCAGAAAAAAGAGGATCACGCAGCGGTCACCGCCTTGTTCACCAGCTCGGCGGCTTCGCTGAGCACAATAGCGCTTTCGATTTTCAGCCCGCTTTCGTCCAGCAGTTTCTTCGCTTCAGCTGCATTGGTGCCCTGCAGGCGTACGATGATGGGAATATTGATATTGCCGAGGTTTTTATAGGCATCCACCACACCGGCAGCTACCCGGTCGCAACGTACGATACCGCCGAAGATATTGATCAGGATCGCTTTTACCTTCGGGTCTTTCATGATGATCCGGAAACCGGCTTCAACGGTTTGTGCATTGGCCGTACCGCCTACGTCGAGGAAGTTGGCCGGATCACCGCCGCTCAGCTTGATCATATCCATGGTGGCCATGGCCAGTCCGGCGCCGTTCACCATGCAACCCACATTACCATCCAGCTTCACAAAGCTGAGGTTGTATTTGCCTGCTTCCACTTCGGTGGGATCTTCTTCCGTAATATCACGCATGGCCGCCAGCTCCGGGTGACGCAGCAGCGAGTTGTCGTCGATATTCATTTTACAATCCACCGCAATGATCTTTTCATCGGATGTTTTGAACAGCGGGTTGATCTCCAGCATGGCGCAATCGAGCCCAACGTACGCATTGTACAAATTGGTCACGAACTTCACGCAGTTCTTGAAGGCCTCGCCGCTCAGGCCGAGGTTGAAGGCAATCTTGCGGGCCTGGAAGGGCTGCAGCGGGCCACCGGGGTGTACCCATTCCTTGAAGATCTTGTCGGGTGTATTGTGGGCCACTTCTTCAATGTCCATACCGCCTTCTGTACTGTACATTACCACGTTCATGCCTTTGGCACGATCAAGCAATATGGAGAGATAAAATTCTTTAACGGGATTAGTGCCTTCGTAATAAACATCCTGCGCCACCAGCACTTTATTCACCACTTTGCCGGCTTCACCGGTCTGGATGGTTACCAGTGTACCTCCCAAAATATTCTGTGCGATGTTTTTGATGTCTTCTGCATTTTTCCCAACGGCCACCCCGCGCTGTTCAGTGCCGCGGATCTTTCCTTTGCCACGGCCGCCGGCATGTATCTGGGCCTTCACCACGGCAAACTTGCTGCTGTATTGTGTGTGAATGGTGCGATAAGCTTCTTCTGCTTCTGCGGGGGTGGTACAGGCGATGCCTTCCTGAACGGGAACATTGTACTTCTTCAGTAATTCCTTTGCTTGGTATTCATGCAAGTTCATGGCGGAAAAAATTTGGGCGAAGATAACGAAAGGATGATAACTTTAGCCAATGGAGCTATTCGAAGCGCAAATTGCCTGCTGTCTCGAACAACTCCGCCTCGGCGCGGCACTCTCTTTTTCCCGCGGCGGGAGCAAGTGGGTTTGCTGCAGCCTGGCGGGCGCTTCCCTTGTTTTTTCACCGGGTCCGGTGCCTGCTCTTTTGCCGGAAAATACAACAAATGTTACGGTGCTTATCGGCGACGCCCGGTCTGTGCTGACCTATATGGCAGCGCCCGAGCCCGGTATTTTCGAGTTGCTGGAAACACCGGGCAGCCGGGTAACCGCCCGTACAGATGCGGTGGTAGGACTGCCGGAAGAGCTGTCAGATCTTTTTGCAGAAGTTGATTTCCTGCTGCCTGAAGACGATTTTCAAAAATCACTGGTAAAGCGATTTCAGCAACCGTTGCTGTTGCTGCCGGTTGCCCAGGTGTCATCAAAGGCAACCCTCTATGACGTCGAAACCATTGCCTGCTGAGTAGCCGCGCATATTGATCTGCCCGCCGGCGCCCGGCTGTGTATATTCTCGAAAAAAGAGTACCCCGCACTGCAGGGTGTGTGTATTAAGGTGTCAAATATTCAACTTTTCTGTCTTTTATTGACTTTTCAATCAAATTCAACAATCTTCTCTTTCTGTTTTTGACAAGTCTTACCACGGGGTGTTTTCTGAAGTCAATTTCAGAAAACTTTAGCAGTTCTTCTTCAAAACTCAGCCCTTCCATTTTACTTTCCAGGAAGAATTCTCTTATCAAGTCGTTCCACTCTTCTTTATTCGACCAATAATGAGCCATCCAACCACTCGCAGCCTGCAATCCGTACGACACCTGGAGTGCAACCGATAGTGCAAACTGTTCAACATACTGATCTTTCACTTTATGACGACACATTTCATCACACAGCGTTAATGCAAATTCTATGTCTTTGTTGTTTTTTTTATTGGGCGTAAAAACCACACCGGCATTCCACATGTCATAACCAGCCAGTTCGGACAAGCCGCCAATAGTAAGATTCTTCAAATCTGCGGTCATTCTCCTCATTGTCTTGGATCTAAGTGAATTTTGTGTCCCCTCATTTTCCCACATTACCGCATTATCTGCGCCGGAAAGCTGAGTTATAATATCGGCAGCCCCCCAAAAAAATGTATCCGAATCAAGATACATAACCGGTTCGCCTGCATATAGACTGCATATTTTTTCTATCGCTTTAATTTTTATACGCCAGAAAAACCCATATTCTCCTTTCCAGTCCAACAGTTGTGCTTCATCCGCCTCAATTATATTTACTTTGTTTTCAATGGATTTGTAAAACCGGGGTTTATCGGTAATAATATTTATGCTGGACAAGGTTAGCTTTTTTGCCCAAAAAGAGTATATTGAAAAATAAGCCTGCGTATGATTTCTATTGTTATTCCCAAATGTCACGTACAGTAAATGCATGAGTTTCTGTTAAAATGAACGGATTATTACTTCGCCATGTCCCTGTCGTCGTGAATGCAACCTCGCTATTTACACCGGTCTATTTTTTAGCGAGGGATTTCTCGTACCGGGCTATCCATTCCTGCACGGTTATTTTCGTTGCCAGTTCACCCATCAGCTCAAAGGGAATTTTGTCGGGGTTCTTAAAACGGATACAGCTTTTGCCCATATCCAGCTTCCAGCCGGTTTTGGCAAACGCTTCCGCGAACCATTTTTTCAGCACAGGATCGTCATATACCGCCATGTGGTACACGGCAATATGGTTTTTCTGTGCAGCGAGGCTGATAAAAGGCAGGCAGATGGCCGGGTCGGTCTGGTAGCCTTTCGGGTAAAGGCTGTGCGGCACTACATAAGCAATCATACCGTATTGCATGGTTTCGGCAAACCCTTTGGGCAGGTTCTGTTTAATGAGCTTGCGCAATTTCTTTACCGGCGCCTGTATATCGGGCGACAATGCCTGCAGATAGGCGTCTGCTGTTTGATCGGGATGGCTGGCCATAGCTTCTTAAAAATACATAATTCTTACTTTTGCGCTTCGATGGAAATTCAGTGTTCGGAAAAAGAGTTGTTCCTGTTCAGGAAGATTGGCCATGCGGCGGCGGAATTGGGTGTACCTGCCTACCTGGTGGGGGGCTTTGTGCGCGACAAGCTGCTGGGGCGGGCGTCAAAAGACGCTGATATAGTGTGTGTAGGCGATGGCATTGCGCTGGCGCGGGCCGTGGCCAACCGTTTTCGGCCCGCACCGCAGGTGGCTGTATTTAAAAATTTCGGCACAGCGTCTGTCCGGCTGGATGGATTTGATATTGAGTTGGTGGGCGCGCGTAAGGAATCGTACCGTTACCACAGCCGCAACCCCGAAGTGGAACCCGGCACGATGGAAGAAGACCAGCTGCGCCGCGATTTTACCATCAACGCCATGGCCGTTAGCCTGAATGCCGATGACTATGGGCAGCTGATCGATCCTTTCGACGGCAGGGGCGACCTTGAACGCCGGCTGATCCGCACGCCGTTGTCGCCCGAGCAGACATTTTCAGACGACCCCCTGCGCATGATGCGGGCCATCCGCTTTGCGTCGCAGCTGGGGTTCAGCATTGAAGCGAAAACATGGGACGGTTTGCGCCTGCAGGCAGAGCGGATCAGGATCATCTCACAGGAACGTATAACCGAAGAATTCAACAAAATACTGCTGAGCGAAAAACCGTCGGTGGGCCTGGATTTGATGTATCGCTCGGGACTGATGCACCTTGTTTTTCCGCAGCTGGTTGATCTGGCTGGCGCCGAATACGTAGATGGGATGGGCCACAAAGATAATTTTTACCATACCCTGCAGGTAGTGGATAATATTGCGCCTTTTACAAACGATCTCTGGTTGCGTTGGGCGGCCCTGTTGCATGATATCGGCAAGCCGGCAACCAAACGTTTTGAGGCCGGCCATGGCTGGACTTTCCACGGGCACGAAGTGGTGGGTGGCCGTATGGTGCCGAAAATTTTCGGTAAGATGAAGCTGCCCCTGAATGAAAAAATGAAGTATGTGAAGAAGCTGGTAGAGCTGCACCTGCGCCCGATCAGCCTTACCAAAGAAGAGATCACCGACAGCGCGATCAGGCGGCTGCTTTTTGACGCGGGTGATGATATCGACGACCTGATGACGCTTTGCTCGGCCGATATTACGTCGAAGAACAAACAGAAGGTGAAAAGGTTCAAAGAGAATTTTGAGCTGGTGCGGCAGCGCCTGCAGGAGGTGGAAGAAAAAGACAGGGTCCGCAACTGGCAGCCGCCCATCACCGGCGAAATGATCATGCAGGTATTCGGCTTGCCGCCGGGCAGGGTGGTGGGCGATATCAAGAATGCCATCCGCGAAGCGATACTCGATGGCGACATTGAAAACAATTACGATGCCGCCTATGACCTCATGATACAGAAGGCCGCGGCCCTCAACCTGCATCCTGTTCCGTAAAACTGTTGTACATTAGTAGTTTAATAGGATCGATCTTATGGCTATTCTGAAGTTCAGGGTTTATTTCGAGGAAGATGATAGTGTTTATCGCGACATTGCCATCCGTCACAAGCAAAGTTTTCTGGATTTGCATTACGCGATTCTTAAAGCGTACGAATTCGATACCAAACACGCGGCTACCTTTTATCGCAGTAACGACAGCTGGCAGCGCGGCCGTGAGATCAGCTTCGAGAAATACAACAAATCGTATAAGGTGGAGCCCCTGCTGATGGCCGATACCACCATCGGCGCCGAGATATTTGATCCCAACCAGAAATTTATTTACCAGTATGATTTCGTGAAGAACTGGGTGTTTCTGGTGGAGCTGATCAATGTGTCGAAAGAAGAGAATCCCAAGCTCGACTATCCCGTGGTGGTGCGGGTGGAAGGTATTGCTCCGTCGCAATACGGCACCAAGGGGCTGGTGGGCGACAAGCTTACCGAGATGGAAGAGAAATACGACCTGCAATCGGGTGCGGAAGGATTCGGCACCGAGGGCGAAGAAGGCGAGAGCAGCGATGACGGCGAGGAGCCTGCTGCTGAAGAAGGGGATGAGGAAATATAATGCTCGCCGTTCCAGCACATACCAAAAAAGTTCACATTATTGCGGGGCCAACAGCGGTTGGCAAAACGGCTTTCGCCATCGAAAAAGCGTTGTCGCTCGGTACAGAGATCATCTCTTTTGATTCACGCCAGTGCTACCGGGAACTGAATATCGGGGTAGCGCGCCCTCTGCCGGAGAGCTTGCCGCGGTGCCTCATCATTTTATTGCCAGCCACAGCATTTTTGAGCCGGTAACGGCTGCGGGTTTTGCGCAATGGGCGCTGGAAAAAGCGTCGGCCTTGTTTGCCAGTCACGATGATATTGTTATGGTCGGCGGAACCGGCCTGTACATCAGGGCTTTTGCCTTCGGGCTTGATGAGATGCCGCCGTCGTCGGCGCCGCTTCGCGCTTCTTTACAGGAAGCGTATGAAAGCCGCGGACTGACCTGGCTGCAGTCGGAGATCGGGCGGCTCGATCCGTTGTATGCTTCGGCCGGCGAAATGCAGAATCCACACCGCCTGCTGCGGGCCCTGGAAGTGTTCCACCTGACCGGCAAAAGCATACGCAGCTTCCAGAGCGGGGCGGTGGCCGAACGCCCTTTCGATATGGAATGGACCCTGCTGGATCTGCCGCGGGAACAATTGTATGCACGCATCAATAACCGGGTAGATGCCATGATGGCAGCCGGCTTGCTTGATGAGGTGCGTGAACTGGTGGCGGCGCATGGTTTCCAGCCCGGCAGGCTGCCGCAGGCCCTCCAAACGGTGGGTTACACCGAGTTGATCTACCACCTCGCCGGGCGGCTTTCGCTCGATGCCGCCGTTGAACAGATCAAAACCAGCACCCGTCACTACGCCAAGCGCCAGCTTACCTGGTTTCGCAAATTCCTTCCACCCGTCGGGTGCCACCCGACGGGTATTACCTGACGGGTCGCACCCGACGGGTGGGGGAGGTGTCAGGGCAGCAGGGAGGCGATCTTTTTCTCGAGTTCCTCGCCCCGCAGGTTGCGGGCGATGATTTTCCCCGAGCGGTCAAGCAGCACATTACCGGGAATGCCCCTGATACCGTAGCGTTTGGCGGGATCGCTGTCCCAGAATTTCAGGTCAGACACCTGCGGCCAGTTGAGCCCGTCTTGCGCAATCGCTTTTACCCATGCCTCCTTTTTGCTGTCGAGCGATACGCCGAATACCGTAAAACCCTTGTCTTTATACCGGTTGTAAACGCGCACTACGTTGGGGTTCTCGCGCCGGCAGGGTACGCACCAGGCCGCCCAGAAGTCGACCAGGACATACCTGCCGTAATAATCGGATAAACGAACGGTTTTCCCCTCGGGGTTGGGCAGCGCAATATCGGGGGCCTGGCTGCCGATACCGGTAGCGCGGAGCGTGGCCGGCAGCTCACGCAGCAGCTTCACGTATTGCGTATTTTCCAATGAGGGATCGAGTAGCCGGGTGTACCGCTCAATATCATCGGGCAGCAGGCTGGGCGAATAGTAACGGTATAGCACAAACGCAGTTACGATCGATGCAGGGTCTTCCCTGATAAACGAATCCAGGTTCAGGTCGCGGGCGTTTTTCTGGTAAGCCTTATACCGGTCGGCTGCTTCCGAGCCGCTGATAACAGAGCGACGGCCGCCGTCTGAAGTGTCATAACGGACAGCAATATCCGATCTGCCCTGTATGAAGAGGAACAAAGTTGACAGTTCGGAAGGGTTGTCTGTGATGCCGTACAGCTCGGGCAGCGGCAGCTCTTTGGAGAAGTTGAATTGCCCTTTTGACACGGTGGTTGAGTCGATCACGAAGAACATCTTGTTCTCGTATCGCTGCAGGTACACCCGGCTGTTGTTGGAAAGGTTCACCGCCTCTCCTTTGATGTGTACAATGTCATTGCCTTGTGCAAAAGCGCCGCCGGCTGCCAGCAGCACGATCAATAAACCGATTGTATGACGCATATAAAAGATTTTAGTTGCTATTATTAAAGGGATGGTTTCCAGCCTTCATTGACCGCCGTGGCCACTTCGCCCGAACTGCCTTTTTCGCCGAAATTGGCTGCCCCGCCGAAGCTGTAAGGGGGTTGTTTGGCGAGCTCCAGCTGCAATTGCGGCAAAGGGTACTCGGTGGGCGTGCCGCCGATCAGCAGGTTGTTTCGCCGCATGAAGGTGAACGGAACAAAAGCGCCGCCGCCGTCGTCGATCTCGATAGCATACTCATAGTGTAATGCCGACAGCAGTGCTTCGGGGCTGGCTGCCACCGGCGGCAGCGCTCCTTTGGCCGTACGCGCGGCGCCCGCTTCATTCAGTATGCCGGCTGCACCGGCATAATCTTTCAGCCAGTATCTGGCTTCGGCTTTGAGCAGGCGGATTTCTTCTGCCAGGAAATACGGATTGATGGCGCCGGGTGTGTTCAGGGTATTCGCCACGTTGTACCAGCGTATCCGGTAATAATTGGTAAACAGGCCGCGGCCGCGCGATTCAAGCATAATACCAAAGCTGGCTGTATAACCGAAATACTGGCTGAACCGCTGATCGTTTGAGGTAATCGGCGGCAACAGGCCGGCCGACGGATAATAGTTGGGTGTTTGCCCGGTGTTATCGGCCAGGTAAGGGATCTTGATATCGGGCGCCAGCCAGCCCGACCCGTCGGTATTTCTTTGCACCAGCAGCGAAACAAGCTGGTTGTAATATCCACCGGTGACGGTCGGAATGGTGTAGTCGCGGGTAATGCCTTTGGAAGCATAGTCAAACACTTTGTTCCAGTGCGCATCGCCGAGGGCAGCGGCTTCGTTTTTATCTCTTGCCACCGACGACAATATCCTTGCCGCCAGCGAATTGGCCAGCTGTATGAATTCGATACGGCTGATGCTGATGCCGGTAAGAAAATCGAAATTCAGGTCGGTATGTGCCTCCGCCAGCGCGATGGATTTGTCGATCAGCCGCAGCCCGTTCGCGATCAGCTCTTTGTAGGAGTTGGGAAAATCTCTCGTGGTAAGATTCGCTTCATCCACAATCAGCCCCTTGTCGAAGATCACACCGAGGTAACCCTGCGAAACGCCTTTTGAAAAACAGGCGGCTACCTCGCAATCGCTGGTACGGTCTTGCCCCTGGTTGTCGATGATCTTTTTCTGCTGCACTTCAATAAGATCCAGCGCAATGGTGGCGTCGAGATTCGCCTGGTAAAAATTATTGTAAAATGTATTCCAGCTAACCGCGCCGCGGTACGAGGCGTTGTTGTTGAGCCGCAGGCGCGGCTCGTTGGCAAAATCCCACCACGACGAATTACCGTTTGTATTCGTGGTTTGATCGGCCAGCAGGCTGAAGTGCACACCGGCCGAGCTGGTGGTTGTATTGAAAGTGGTTTGCACGCTGCTGGTCACCAGCCGGTAACCAAGGTCTTTGATCTGCGTATCGGCTTCAACGTTGGTAAACGACGACGGGTCATCGAAGTTGACCCTCTTGCAGGAAGAAGCCAGTGTAAGCAGCAACAGCAGCGAATAAGTTATTTTCTTCATTTCCGGAGATTTAAAAATTGAGGGTAAGCCTGCCGCTGAAGGTGCGGAATATAGGGTAAGCATAAAAGTCAACATCCCAGCCTTCGGGCGTTACGCCGGTGAAATTGGTCCAGGTGTAAAGGTTGCGGGCAATGAACGACAGTTTAGCGCCGTTTACAATGCCTGCCAGCTTCCACTGTTTCACCGGTAACTGGTACGATAAAGACAACTCGCGCAGCGACACATAACCGCTGTTTTCCATCCAGTAATCGGTGGTTTGCTGCGCATTGAAAACCGATGTCACAAAGGGCAGGGGTAAACCGGCAGCTATTGCCTTGTCGGAGAACACCGAACGGTATTGATAGGTAAGGTAGTTGACGGTTTCATTGTATTTCTGCCCGCCGTGTTTCCAGTCGAGCACCGTGTACAGGCTGAACGGTCCCCAACTCAGCGTATTGCTGAAACCGACCAGGAAATCAGGCTGCGCATCGCCGATCACTTTCATATTACCGGTTGCGGCATTCTGGTAAAATACCGGCCGCTCCTGGTCGGTGCCTTCCTGGCTTTTCAATACCACGATGCCCAGCTTGTTGACGGTGAAATCTTCCGGCCGCAGGGTGCCGTCGCCGGCATTGGTCACCAGCCCGTCTTTACCTGTTTCCAATTGCGAGAGGCTCGTTAAGATGCTGTAGCCATAATACGAATAAGGACTGATACCGGCGGCCTTGCGGAAATCGCCCGAGGTAAATTCTGGCACATCGCCGAGGGAAGTGATCTTGCTTCTCACACGGCTGAAAGTGGCGCCGGCATTCCATTTCCATTTTCCCTTGCTGAGCAGGTTGCCGTTTATTTCTACTTCGAATGAATTGGACTTTACTTCACCCAGGTTGTCCCATATGCCGGCGGTACCCGTGGTCGGCGGAAAAGCCGGCACCAGTATAAAATCGTTCTTGCTGCTGGCTGCCGCGTAGTTGGCCTGTATATTGATCCGGTTGAACAGGGTGGCGTCGAATCCCAGCTCCAGCTCGGAAGTGACGGCTCTTGTCAGGTTGGTATTGTCTTTCCGCGTATAGCTTACACCGCCCGAACTGGTGAGGGTTACCTTGCTGTCTTTCGCCCCGAATTGTGGCAGGCTGCCGGCTTTGCCATAGGCGGCGCGGAATTTAAGATCGGTAACAGCGCCGAGATCCACATCTTCAGTGACCCGGTAGGCGACCGATGCACGGGGAAAGAAGGCTGCCGCTACATCTGCACCAAAACGTGAGCTGAGGTCGAAACGGCCGAGCAGGTCGATGAAAAGCTTGTTACGCCAGGTCGATTTCAGGTTGATGAAATAGCCGTAGTTGACGAGCTGGCTCCATGAAGAGGAGGTAGAACGGGTGGCTGCTTCCACTACATCGAGGCTTTTTACGGGTGCGCTGAGGTTATAACCCGAAGCGCTCATCCCCGTGATGCGCGCTTCTTCATACACCGATTTCAGGCTGGCGCCGAAATCGAAATCTCCGAAGCGGTCGTTGTAGTTCAATTGCACCTGGCCGTTTTTTGACGACTGGTGTTCGTTGGCCAGGCCATAGTAGCCATTGTTTTTGGTAACATCGGCCGTGAGGGTCTGGTAACCGATGGGATAGTAGTCTTCCGTTTCTGCGAATGCATGCTGGAAAGCGCCGTACACCTCGGCCGATACCTTGGGCGAAAAGCGGTACCGCAACCGGCCGCCGACCAGGAAGTTATTGCTCACCTGGCTGTATTCACGGTAGCTGAGCTGGTAAAAAGGGTTTCCTGTGTTGAACTTCTGTATATCGAATCCATAGGGCTTGAAAGCATACCTGCCATCGTCCTGCCTTTCGGTGAGGTCGATAAAGGGTTCATACAACAGGGCCGAATACAGCACCGATCCCGCGCCGCTGGAGCTGAGCGAAGCCGAAGGGGTATTCTTGTTGAAATACTGGATGGTTACTTCTGCATCGAGTTGCCTGTTCGGTTTGTAGCCAACATTCAGCATGGCGGTACGTTTGGTGTCGGGCGAAATGGGCCCGGCGATACCGCCTTTCGACTGGTTCTGGAACGACCCGTATAAATTGTATTTCTCGCCGGCAGTGGCTACCGACACAAAATTGGTATAGTAGGCGTTATTGCTCAGCATACTGTTTACGTTGTCGTAATACTTTGTATAACGGTGCTGGTTAAGCGAAAAACCGTTGCTTTGCAGATCCAGCGTCCGGTTATTGCCTGAGCTTAATACAAAGGAGCCATCGTCGTTCACTTTATAAAAATGAAGCTGCGAAGTGGGCGGTGTATGCTGCACGTTGCTGATGCCGTATTCATTGTCGACGATAACATTCGTTTTGTCGATGCCCTTTCCTTTTTTGGTGATCACCTGGATCACACCGCCTTCGCCGCGGGTTCCGTATAAGGCCGAGGCTGCGGCGCCCTTGACCACTTCGATCGATTCGATATCCTGCGGATTGATGTCAGCGAGAGACAGGCCCGTTACATACCCATCCACCACCAGCAGCGGCGCGATGTTGCCGTTGATCGATTTGGCCCCGCGCAGGTACACCGTGGCGCTCTGGTTACCCGCCGCCTGGTCGATCTGCAGGCCGGCCACTTTTCCGCGCAGCGACTGGGTGGCGTCGGTGGCGGGCACCGTATTCAACTGGTCGGCATTTACTTTCGTTAAGGCAAAAGACAGCTTACGTCGGCTCGTGCCCTGGGCTACGCCTGTTACCACCACGTCTTCGAGCTGTGACGACAAGGCTTCCAGGTGAATCTCCACCTGTTCCGTTTTTACCGTTACGGTTTGTGTTTTAAAGCCGATATGGCTTATTACCAGGGTACAGGGTAGCTGCTGCCCGCCCTTGAAGTGAAACCGGCCCTGGGTATCGGTGATAGTGTGGTGTGCGGTGTTTTGGATGCTTACGGTGGCACCCGGCAATGGGGCACCGGTTTTTTCATCCAGTATCCGTCCGTTTAAAATGTTGTTGGTGGAGGAACCGGCGTTTTGGCTGAAGCCGATATAGGGCAGGCACAACAGTGCCAATACCCATATCCGGAACTGCTGCGTCATGGAGATGAGTTGATAATTGATGGATGAGATGGCAATGGCACACAGGTGCCGGCAATGCGCTGCATAACCCGGCCGGAATCGTACACAGCCGGCGGGAGAAATGAACGGCTCGGAAAAATCAGGTTAGCAACAACAACGCTTGACCTGCTGGTCGTTGCCGGCTAAAAAAAGAAGCGGTGCGGAGCAGATGGAGGGGCGCATGTCTGGTTTGGTTTATTTAGTCTATTAAAACGATAGACAAATATAGTATTCCGCTTTCAATTAAAAAATTATTTGTTCAGCTTATTTGCTTATCATTCGTTATCAACGCTCACCTGTTATGTTTTATCACCTGCTGTTTTGTTGCCTGTTTTTTTTCGCTACCTCCCTGGAAAGTCGTGCGATGGCCGATACGGCTTATTTTAAATTGAATGATTTTGGCCTGCAGCCCAATACGGGTGAAGATGCCACAGTTTTGTTCCGGGAAGCCCTGCGGCAGATCAGCTCAAAATCAAAACCCGGTCAGCCGGTGGTTATACTGTTTGCGCCGGGCCGCTATGATTTTTTTCCTGATAAGGCCGTTAAGAAGGAGCTCTATATTTCAAACCACGACCAGGATAATCCCAAAACAATCGGGTTGTTGTTTGAAAACTGGCAGCAGGTAACCGTTGACGGCGCCGGATCGGATCTGCTGTTTCACGGGCGCATGCTGCCGGTCGTTCTGCAGGAAGTGAAAAACTTCCATTTGAAGAACCTGCATATTGATTTTGTCCTGCCGCAGATTTGCCAGGTAACGGTATTGGAAAACGACACGACCGCCGGGGTGATCACCTGCCACACTGCGCCCTGGGTGGAGTATGCGATCGAAGACAGTATTTTTTATAACAAGGGGGAAGGATGGAAAATAAATCCCACATCGGGCATCGCTTTCGAATCGCAAGGCAAACACCTTGTATATAATACCAGCGACCTGCGTATGCCCACACGCCGGGTAGTGGAAATGAGTCCGGGCATAATTAAAGCCTATGGATTTAAAAACGCAAAATTGATTCCGGGCACAGTGCTGGCGATGCGCTCCTGGCAGCGGCCTGCTCCGGGTATTTTTCTTTACCATGGATTCAACGTTTATTTTGAAAACGTAAAAGTGCATTATGCAGAGGGGATGGGACTGCTGGCCCAGGTATCGGAGAATATTACCCTTGATGGCTTTGATGTATCACTACGCGGCAAAAACGATCCGCGCTACTTTACCACCCAGGCCGATGCGACGCATTTTTCCGGTTGCCGTGGCAAAATAAGGTCTGTGAACGGTTTATATGAAGGCATGATGGACGATGCGATCAACGTGCATGGCACTTACCTGAAAATTATTGAGCAGAAAAACAACCGCACGGTGCTGGCCGCCTATATGCATGGACAGTCTTATGGTTTTGAATGGGGCCGGCCGGGCGACGAGGTGCAATTGGTTGCCAGTAAAACCATGGAGAATACCGGACCGTTAAACAGCATCAGGTCCATCAAACCGGTAGATAAACCCACTTACCACGGCGCAAAACAGTTTGAAATTGTTTTTGCGAAACCCCTCGGTGAGGAACAAAAACAAATAGACAACCTGGGTATTGAAAATATAAGCTGGACGCCGGAAGTGTATTTTGCAAACAATACCATCCGTAATAACAGGGCGAGGGGTGCCTTGTTCAGCACCCCCCGCAAAACCGTTGTGGAGAATAACCTGTTTGACCATACATCGGGTTCGGCTATTTTACTCTGCGGCGATTGCAACGGCTGGTTTGAAACCGGCGCCTGCCGGTCGGTTCTGATAAAGAACAACCGCTTTGTAAATGCCCTGACCAATCTCTTCCAGTTTACCAATGCCGTTATTTCTGTTTACCCTGAAATTCCCGACATACAAGCGCAGAAAAAATATTTTCATTCCGGTATCGTCATTGAAGACAATGTGTTTGAAACCTTTGACAACCCATTGGTCTATGCAAAATCGGTGAACGGCCTGGTGTTCCGGAACAACAAGGTTATTACCAATCATGCCTATCCGGCTTTTCATTGGAATAAAAACATGTTTTTCTTTGAGCGCGTTATCAATTATCGTTTTTCGGGTAACCAGTTTGATCGCCCTGCCAGTTATAAGATCGAATAACCGGCGGTTTAATATTTTTCGTTTTGTGTATATGCCTTCGATGCATCCATGGTTGATTGCGGAATCGGGTAAATTCTGCGATAGGGCTGCGAAGCTGGTTTGGCCGTGCCGGCTGCATCGAATTTGTTGAAACGGATCATTTGCTTCCGGCGATTCATTTCCCAGTACATTTCAAAACCAATCTCATTATAAAGGCCGGTTTCATCGAGGCTTGTGCGTTCTATACCCGGTTCATTGTTAAACAACGCTTCACGGGTTCTGCTGGTGCGCAGCAGGTTGATATCGGCCAGCGCTTCTGCGGTTTGGCCTTTTCTGAAAAATGCTTCCGCGCGCATGCAATAAATGCCTCCGAGGCGGTACAGCGGAACGTCCACATTGCTGGTGGAATTGTCGCGTTCCGGATCAAATTCATATTTGGATACACGTGCACCGCGGTTGATCTGTGCTTGTGTGAAAACCGACTGGTTGGGGTCATCAAAATTCAATTCGGGCGTAAAGTCCATATCCAGCGTTGTGTTTTTTTCACAGACCAGTTTGGAAACCTTGATCCGGCCGTTGACCATGTCAAAGCTGCCGTTGGGCAGCAGGGTGGGCCCGTATTGCTGTCCGGCGAGAATGCCGCGGTTGAAATGGAACCAGGGCAGGTTACTGCTGTTCGGAACGATGCTGGTGGCGGGCACGCTTATATCGGTGCCATCATTCATGAACCAGGTGCCGTCGGCATACTGGTAATGACGACGGAAGCGGGGATCGTCGTGATTCCCATCCCAGGTATGGTAGAACTCGGGCGTAATGCAGCTGGCATTGGTTCCGCGGTTGGCGGGAGAGGGCTTCTGGTTTCTCTCGAGCGACATATACACAAAATCATTGTCGCTGTTGCGCAGTGTATTGATCTGTTGCACCACTACAAACACCAGTTCGGGACGGCCTGCATTGTCCATATCGAAGTTCTTGAAATAATTGTTCTCCAGTTTGAACCGCGGGTCGCTGATGATTTCAGAACTGTACCGGATCACTTTGTCCATGTCGGTTCCCTGGTTGTCGACGGCAGGTTCCGAAAAATTGAAACTGGCGGCGTACCGGTCTTTAAACACCGCCCGGTTCAGGTACATGTCTGCCAGCAATGCATAAGCGGCCTGTTTGGTGAAGCGCCCGTTATGTGTAGACTGTTCACCCAGGTTGGCCAGGTTGGGAAGCAGTGATTCCACTTCGGTGATCAGGGGATCGATCGCTTCATTGGCTTTGCGGATCTCCAACGGTGCATTGGCATTGAGGGGGTCGCGGTAGGGCGCCTGACCGAATAAGTCGAGTGTGTGGAAGGTGTAAAATGCCAGCAGGCCTTTCGCTTCGGCCAGCAGCAGCGCTTTGTTTGAAATATCAGCGGCGTTGATATTGGCGATGGCCGTCAGTGATTTGGTGATGCCGATATTCAGCTGGTTCCAGGTAGTTGTTACCACGGCATTGTCGGGGCCCCAGGTGAATTCATGCATGGCGCGCCATTTTCCGCCGTCGCCCCAGTCGCTGCCCCGCGTGGGCAACAGGGCCTCATCGGTTGAATATTCCTGCAACGCAAATACGCTGCCGTGATCTACAAAGGTTGCATCGCCGAGGTTGCCGTATGCAGCCGCGATGGCATTTTCAGGGCTGGCATTGCCTGCACCCAGCACTTCGTCGATTACCTGCTCGTGCAGCTTGGTGCAACCTGCAAGAACAGCGATGGTAAAAAACAGGCAGGCTGATTTTATAATGGAGGTTTTCATGTTCGAATGATTTAAAAGGTTACATTGGCGCCGAGAAGCATTGTTTTTGCTGCGGGATATGTGGTATAGTCGATGCCGAGCGACTGGTTGCCGCCCACGGTTTTGGTCGTATTGACCAGGGGGTCATAGCCTGAATAGCCGGTAATGGTAAACAGGTTCTGGGCGCTTACATACAGGTTCAGCGATTGCAGCCAGTTCAGCTTCGCGGTTCTGAAAGTATAACCGATACGCAGGTTGTTCAGGCGCACAAAATCTGATTTCTCCAGGTAGAGCGACGACAATACAACGGCATTGGAGGTATTGGCGCCTGCTTCGTAAAATTTCCGCAGCACGTTGCGGTCAGATGCAAGGCTGTTGATATTCAGGTTCAGTGCCGTATTATTTATCAAAAAAAGACTCTTCTGCATTCAGACGGCCCGTAGTGCGCTTGAAGCTGCTGTTCTTTACAATGCCGTCTTGCGTGAGGCGCGATACGGAAGCGAGGTAGCTGCCTGTACTGGTTGCTTTCGTAAAAGTGACATTGTGGTTTTGGGAAAAAGCATGGCGGTAGAGTTCATCCTGCCAGTCGGTGCTGGCCTTGTGATCGTAAGCCGGGTCTTTCAAGGCGGCACGATATTCACTGGCAGAGAGCAGGTTGAGTTTTTTGATAACAGACGAAGTGCCTGCATACATGTCGTAGGTCAGCGTTGGCTGATCGCGGCGGCCTTTTTTGGTGGTGATCAGCACCACACCGTTGGAGCCTCTTGCGCCATAGATGGCTGCGGCCGACGCATCTTTCAATACCGTTACCGTTTCAATATCGCTCGTGTTCAAAAAGTTGAGCGGGTTCTTGGCTTCTGCATTTCCGAGGCCGAAGTTGGCGCCGGCGGCCGCACCCTCCGCCAGTATGTTGACAAAGCCGTTATCGGTACTACGTTTTCCTGCTCTGAAGTAAGACCCTTCACCGATAAGCCCGACGACATTGCCGCCGCCGCAAGGATCGATCTCTTTATGAACCGGCTTTTCATTGAGCCTTTGCTGGGCAAAGGGTTTCCTGAAGACGACCGCGGCATTGTGCATAAGCTCAACAAACAAAACCTCAGCTGGAAATATGCCGACCGCATGCAGTTCGATATGGATTTTATCGGCCTGCAGAATTATTTCCCGCTAACGGTAAAGCACAATGCTTTTATACCGCTGATCAACGCATCGGAAGTGAAACCGGCTGCACGCCAAGTGCCGCAAACCGCGATGGGCTGGGAAATCAACCCGGCGGCTTTTCACCATATTGTTAAGCGGTTCTGGAAATACGGCGCTATCAGGGAAATCATGATCACTGAAAATGGCGCCTGTTTCAAAGACCAGCTCTCACAGGGGCGTATAGCCGACCAGGAACGCATCCGTTATTTCGAAACGCACCTGCACGAAGTATTGAAGCTGAAAAAAGAGGACGTGCGGATCAGCGGCTATTTTGCGTGGACCCTTACCGGCAATTTCGAATGGGCCGAAGGTTACGAAGCCAGGTTTGGCATCGTACATGTCGATTTCAAAACCCGGCTTCGTACCGTAAAAGACTCCGGCTATTGGTGGCGCGAGCTGCTTAAAACTTGAGGCCGATGGTTGCGGTTACTGTACCACCGGTTTGGTTGATGGTGGCAAAGGTATTTGCCTTATCGCTGAGGCGATAGGGGAAATCCGAATCGGCATTAATGCGCTGTACATACGAAATATCTGCAAAAAAACCGCGGTTGCGATAACCTGCGCCGCCGCTTACGAACAGGCGCTGGGCGTCAAGCGCTTTGTCGCGATACGGATTGCCATAGTAGGCGAAACCCGCCCGCGCCATAAACGTATTGAATTTCAGTTCACCGCCCACCCGTGCATTCAGGGCACCTTTGTAAATGGCCTTGATGGTATTGTTCACCGCCGTAAAATAATCGTTGCCGTCGTTGGAATTTGGGTCGCCGTTGTAAAAACGGTTGCTGCCGTAGGTTACATATTCCAGGTCGGCCGTAACGAAACCGCGTTGCTGGCGGGTATCGGCCACCGGGTTGATCATGTAAGAGCCGCTGACCATGAACCGCCAGGGTGATACCAGGTCGTACCGGTACTGGGGCGTGCTGCCATCGGTGAATGTTTTTACGTTCACCGAAGTGGGTGCGTTGAAACCTTCCAGGTCGGTGTACATGGTGGCGTCGTACGTTTCACGTAATCCGTATAGCGTGGGTGTATGCAGGCCCAGGCCCATGCGAACCGCATTGGTCGGTTTGTAGATTATGCCCATCTTAAGATTGAGCCCAATTCCCCGCGCGTGCACGATAATATTCCTGCAGGCTGGCCGAATGAAAATAGTTGTCTGTTTGGCCCGATGCATCTGTTTCGGTGAGCGTGCTGGTGCGTTTGTAATTATAAATGGGAAGGCCCAGTGTGAAGCCCCAATAGAACTTGTTATTGCTGTTGCCACCATAGCTCAACCCGATTTCGGTGATGCCGCCGGAGGTGGCAATGTCGTTGCGCTGGTTGAGGGCGAAGCCGGTGTTGTTTTCCAGGGCATACCGCATGGGGGTTCCGACCACTTCGGTACCGCCTCCAGGCAGGGTCAGGGTGTCAACTAAGTAAGTGTACAAAGCCATCCGCGCGGGAAAGGAAATGGAAGCACTGTTGAGGGCGTTGTCAAGCGACAGCCCCGAGCTCGCAATTTCTGCTGCATAACCTTCTGAAAACGAACTGAAATTATTGGCGCCCTGGTAGCTGATCTTGTTGTTGAAATCGGCTATGCGGTTCACGCCAATCGCAAATGCTGAACTTTTATTAGGCCGGTACCTGTCCTGCATGCCGAAAACCACGCCCGAAGTGCCGAGAATGAAATTTCCCCCGGTTGCGGTGGTGTTGCTGCCGCGGTAGTCGCCTTTGTTGCTGTAAAACTGCAGCCCCGGCGACAATACCACTTCACTCGTTTTGTACATACCGATCCCCGCCGGGTTGATGAAGATCGAACTGATATCGCCTCCCAGCGATCCGCCTGCGCCGCCAATGGCCTGGTTGCGCGCTGTTCCCGATATCTTGTACCACGATGCACGCAGGGCGTCTTCAGGAACCTGGCTGAATCCCCGGGTAGCCATCAAACCGAAGCCTGCTGCGAAAAATACTTTTCTCCAATTCATGAATCTAGATTAGACAGGGTATAAAAAAAGAGGAAACAAATCTGTTCGGCCTTTGTTTCCTCCTTATCAAAAAAGTTATGCCTAGTGAGAGCGTGTTGGTCTGCTGACACCGCCGCCACCGCCACCCGAGCTTCTCGCCGGGCTGCTGAAGCCGCCACCGTTAGTGGATGAGGGGGTATATGTTCTCACGGGACGGTCGCTGTTGCTGTTGTTAAAGCTGCGGTTATTGCTGTTGTCGTAGCTTGAACGACGGCTGTTGGAAGGCGTATAATACGGCTGGTTATTGTTGTTGTTGTAGCCGTAATTGCTGCGTCCCGGGCGGTAACTGTTGCTGTTGCGGGTGCCGTTGGTATTCAGGTAGCTGCCCATCGTAAACGACGACGAAGGGCGACTGGGCAGGGTATAATTGAAATTGCTGCCTTTTCCGCCGCCTACAATAAACCCGCCGCCACCGCCATAATAGCCGTAATAAGGGTTGTAGAAAGAGGTATAATAGGGATTATAGAAGCTGTTCCAGTACCACAGGCTGCTGTACGGGCTGTAAAAACCCGAGTTCCAGGTCAGCATGCTGTTGAAACGCCAGTTGTTCAGCATCCAGGGACTCATCATTCCCAACCCGCCATTGTAATACAGGTCATCGTAAAAATAACCGCGGCTGCCGCTGGCGATCATCATCCGCAAATACTGATCGTCGCGGTAGGAATCGTCGCTGTACCCGTTGGCAGCCGAACGGTTGCCCCGGCGACCATTGGTTTCCAGGTACTCGCTGCCTCCGCCATCACCATAACTGCCATTGCCCGCCGGCGTTACCGCTGTTCCGGGCGAATAATATACATCGTCAGGCGTTTGCCCCGACTTATATACGGCAGAACAACTACTCAGGGCGATTATCGCCGCACCTGCCAGCAGTCCCGAAAATTTGAGATTCATAACGCTGTTATTAACGGTTGAAAAATTAATTTTACTTTTCTTTAATAAATATACACAAATATAAGACAGCGTTTCAAACTGTAATGTTGCAAGCCGAGTGTTAAAAATCAACAAGTTAGCATGAGTAAGGAAATCACCAGCCGTGAAGAAGATTATGCCCAGTGGTACAACGACCTCGTCATCAAAGGCGGACTCGCCGAAAACTCAGCCGTACGGGGATGTATGGTAATAAAGCCTTATGGGTTCGGGCTTTGGGAGAATATGCGCGACCAGCTGGACCGTATGTTCAAGGAAACCGGCCATGTAAACGCCTATTTCCCGCTGTTTATACCCAAAAGTTTTTTGTCGAAAGAAGCCGCCCACGTGGAAGGTTTCGCGAAAGAATGTGCCGTGGTTACCCATTACCGCCTGAAAAATGACCCCGAAACAAAGGGCGTGGTGGTGGATCCCGCGTCGAAACTGGAGGAGGAGCTGATCATCCGGCCGACCTCCGAAACCATTATCTGGAGCACCTATAAAGACTGGATCCAGAGCTACCGCGACCTGCCCCTGCTGATCAACCAGTGGGCCAATGTGGTGCGCTGGGAGATGAGAACCCGCCTGTTTTTACGTACCGCCGAGTTCCTCTGGCAGGAAGGCCATACGGCACACGCTACCCGCCAGGAAGCTGAAGAGGAGGCCCGGAAAATGCTTGACGTATATGCCGATTTTGTGGAAAACTATATGGCCCTGCCGGTGATCAAGGGGGTGAAAACGCCTTCCGAAAGGTTCGCCGGGGCAGAAGACACCTACTGCATCGAGGCACTGATGCAAGACGGCAAGGCCCTGCAGGCAGGCACTTCGCATTTCCTGGGGCAAAACTTCGCAAAGGCCTTTGATGTAAAATTCCTGACCCGCGAAAACAAACAGGAATATGTGTGGGCGACCAGCTGGGGCGTCAGCACCCGTTTGATCGGTGCCCTCGTAATGGCCCACAGCGACGACCAGGGATTGGTGCTGCCGCCCAAAATCGCACCCCTGCAGGTGGTGATCGTGCCTATCTATAAAGGCGACGAACAACGCGGCTTTATAGAGAATACCGTGAAACCCATTATCGCGGCTTTGAAAGAACTCGGCATTACGGTGAAATTCGACGACAGCGACAATGCCCGTCCGGGTTGGAAATTTGCCGAATACGAAAAGAAAGGCGTACCTGTTCGCATTGCCATCGGCCAGCGTGATATCGAAAACAACGTGGTGGAAGTGGCGCGCCGCGATACCAAAGAAAAAATGTCGGTATCGATAGATGGCCTGGCGTTTTATGTAAAAACCCTGCTGGATGAAATTCAGCAGCATATGTACCGCAAGGCGCTCGATTACCGTGAAGCCCATATCACCCCGGTGAACAGCTGGGCGGAGTTTGAAGACGTGCTGGAAAACAAAGGGGGTTTTATCGCCGCCCATTGGGACGGAACAGCTGAAACAGAAGAGGCCATCAAAGAAAAAACAAAAGCGACCATCCGTTGCATACCCCTGCAATCTATGGAAGAAAAAGGCGTTTGTGTGTGGTCGGGCAAACCGAGTACCCAACGCGTACTGTTCGCCCGGGCCTATTGATATGAACGAATCTCCGAGCAATCCGCTGCAGCAGCTGAACCTGGCGCCTTATGGCAAAACGGCCCGCTGGGCCCGTTTCCTGGCTGTTGTTGGCGGATTGTTTTCTTTATTGTTGCTGCTGGCTGCCTTTTTACTGAAGCGTATGTTGCACAGGAACGCCAACCTGGCTGCCATTGATCCCGGGTTGCCGGCGGCTGCCCGTATCAGCGTTTGGGTATTGCCGGTAGTGGCTGTTGCCCTGTTCCTGCCTTCCTTTTTCCTGTTCCGCTTTGCCCTGGCGGCGCAGAAAGCCAGCGCGCACCGCGACCAGCCTTCCCTCGAAAAATCCTTTCGGCGGCTCTATTATTTCTTTCTTTATTTCGGAGTGATCCTGGTGGTGACACTGACGGTATATGCGATCCTTTTTGTGGCTGCCGGCTCGGCCGCTTTAATGGGCTGGGGTGAACAATAAATAAAGGTTTGCACCGTGTTACAGATTTATTATTTTACCAATCCATAAAACCATTATCATGGAACAAAACCCCGAAAATCTTTTTGAGCTGCAGATCGACCCCGTTGCCAATGGCTATCTCACCGAAACAGCCAAATGGGCAAAATTCCTTTCTATTATAGGCTTTATTGTTTGCGGCTTTATTGTACTGGGCGGTATCGGCTTTGCCAGCATGCTAGGCGGATTGATGCAAAACACCAACGGGATGGGAGGAGCAGGGTTTGGCCTTGTTTCGATCATCTATATCGCGTTCGCTGCATTGTATTTTTTTCCCTGCTTATACCTGTATCGTTTTTCCGTTGCCATGCAGGCCGCCCTGGCGGTAAGCGACAACCGGAAATTACAGGAGTCGTTCATGAACCTGAAGTCGACCTTTAAATTCATGGGCATCCTGACCATCATTATTCTTGCTTTTTATGCGCTGGCCATTGTATTTGGCGGGCTGGCAGCGATGTTCGGGCGCTGATCAGCGGCTGGACAGGTGGTTATAATCTTTCAGCAGGGTTTCCATGAAATCGAGCTCGTCCATATGGGTATCAATACCCAGCACGGTTTTGATGCGCTGCGCCACGTGTAAAAGGTAATCGTTGTTGCGCCGTACCGAAGCCGAGAGCAGCAATTGTTTGATGGTGTTGATGTCGCGGTCGCTCAAACGCATGACCTCGGGAAACTTTGCCGTATAATCGTCGGTCAGTTCCATAAACGCCGTATCGTTCCAACTGCTGGTGGCCCGGTTATCGATCACAAGGGTGCCTGCCAGCAGGTCGCCGATGCGTTGCGATTTGCCCGAATAAAAATAAGAGGCCATGCCGCCGAAAGCAAACAGGAGCGTGAAGCCCGGCCATCCGTCGTAAAAGACCGTTGCCACCAGCCACCAGGGCATATCGATCGGTCGGAAGATCCACCGCAGGGCATACTGGCTGAAGGAGGGTTGCCCGCCATCAGCAGCGGTCACACTGATCTTCATGAGCTTTTTACCGGGTGTTTGCCCGTTGAAAAGAAGTTCCAGTACCAGGTTGTAAAAAACAACCGGCAGTATGAACACGATTTCCAGCCAGGACCATCCCCCGCCTGCAAACAGGTCGCCTGCCATTTTATAGATGGCCAGGAGGTAAAAAAACTGGATGGCCAGGTCAATACCCCAGGCCAGTATGCGTTGATGGAAAGCGGCTGTTCTGAAATCTATTTCAATATTGAACCCGGTATCGAGGCGAACGATTGGCATAGTTTAATTGCAGGAACAATATAATAATTAAAAATTAAGCGCTTAAATTGAGTGCATATGCGGGAAGGGAAATTTCTACAGAAAAATATGGATAAATGGAAGCAGGTCGAAAATGCTTCTGCCATGGAGCCCGACGAAATGGCCCGCCAATTCACCGAGCTGGTTAACGATCTCGGTTATGCGAAAACCTTCTACCCGCAAAGCCGCGTAACCGATTACCTGAACCACCTGGCGTCGCGCATTTACCTCGGCATTTACCGGAATAAAAAAGAAGACCGGTCGCGCGTAGGAGCCTTCTTCAAAACCGAATTACCGCTGCTGCTGTTCAAACACCGGCGCGCGATCCTGTATTCCTGCTGCGTTTTCCTGTTTTTTTGCCTGATCGCCGCTTTTTCTGCGGCGCATGATGACCAGTTCGTTCGCGGCATACTGGGCAACGACTACGTAAATATGCCGAAGAAAATATTGCAAAGGGCGATCCTTTCGGTGTTTATAAAGACGGCGATGCCATGAGTTGTTTCAGCGATCGCCTACAACAATATCAGGGTGGCTTTCCTGATGTTCATATCGGGGTTTTTTGCTGGTATCGGTACACTGTATATGTTGTTCCAGAACGGGTTTATGCTGGGCGCTTTTCAATATTATTTTTTTGCCAAAGGGTTGGGCTGGGCCTCGGTACTGGTGATCTGGATCCATGGAACGCTTGAGATATCGGCCTTCGTAATTGCCGGGGGCGCCGGTTTTATCATTGGCCGGAGCATTCTTTTTCCCGGCACTTTTTCCCGGATGAAAGCGTTGAAAGAGGGTGCGCGCGATGGTGTCAAGATCACGCTGGGGCTGGTGCCTGTATTTCTGGCGGCGGCATTGCTGGAAGGGTTTATTACCCGTTACACCGAAATGCCGCTCTGGCTCAGCATATCCATTCTGGCCGCCTCGCTTTTTTTTATGTGCTGGTATTTTGTCTGGTATCCTGCCAGGGTTCATGCAAAACAAAGCAGCTGATGAAAAAAATATTCCTGCTGTGCCTGCTTGCTTTTTCGTGCGGTGCTGTATTTGCCCATAGCGATCCTGAAGTGCCGCAACCGCTGGTAGACTCCCTGCAGTCGCTGAGAATATTTGCCTATGCCAATGATTCGGCTTACTGGAAGCAGGAAATACCCCAACCTTCTTATACATCGCTGCTGATCGAAAAATTCCTGTCGATGCGCCTGCTGCGCAACCTGATGATCATCTTATTGTCTGCCGTGCTGGTTTTTATTTTTGTTCGCATGGTGCTGCAAAACCGCCTGCAGTTATTTAGCGGTTCGGGCACCCGGTTGAAAAAAGAAGAAGCTGCATTGCCGGCAGCAACCGATTATGAACACTTTATCGATGCAGCCGAGCAGCAGGGCGATTTCCGGTCGGCCGTTCGTTACCAGTTCCTCGCCACGCTTGATAGGCTGAAGAACGGAAGCTGGATACACTGGCGGGTTGACGGCACCAACCGCGACTACCTGGAACAGGTAAAAAAGCAGCGGTGGCAACCGGAGTTTGTACAGCTCACCCGGCTGTACGAAAAGGTATGGTATGGCGGCATGCCGGTGGCAGCCGGGCAATACCAGCACTTTCGCCGGCGTTTCAATGATTTTAACAATAAACTGTCTTGAGAAACCCGGCTGCCATAGGATTTGCCTTGTTGTTTGCTGCGCTGGTGCTGACCGGCTGCAAAAAAACACTGAACCGGAACATCACCCTGAGCAAATCAGACAGGAACCCTTATGGCGCCTGGTATGCATACGCGCAACTGGACTGGCTGTTTCCCGGTGCAACGGTGCTCGACAATACAGAGAGCCCGGCCACGAAGAGCCATGGTAACTGGACGCAGCTGGAATGGCTGGCAGAGGGCTTTAAAACCGATTCGAGCCGTGCTTTATATATGGTGCTGGCTTCCACCTTCGACCCTTCTCCTGAAGAGTGGGAAAAGATTACCGCTTTTGCCGATGCCGGCAACAGTGTATGGCTGTCGGCCGGTGATTTCGGCGACAGGCTGACCGACAGCTTTCACCTCGCCTTGTCGTCGATCGATTCGGGAGAGGCGAATTTTCATACGGCATTCCTGGCGCCTGCCGACACCACCACGTTTACGTATCCCGGTTTTAGCTGGCATGGTTACTTCAGCGCCTTCGATACCGCCCAATGGCAGCCCCTGGCCAGAGACGGGCATGGTAAAGTGGTGATGATCGGCAGCCGCGATACCACGCACGGACACTGGCTGCTGCAGAGCACGCCATTCGCAATGAGCAATTTTTTCCTGTTACACCGGCAGAATAAAAAATACTACGACCAGCTGCCGCTTTTCTTTCCGGAAGATATTGATGTGGTTGTGTGGGACAACTACTTCCGCCAGCCTTTCCACCAAAAAAAGTATGACCAGTGGTCGGTTATGACAGGATCGGCACCGCTCAGGTGGTCGCTTTTTGTTGGCTTGCTGGCTGCCGCACTTTATATCGGCAGTGAAATAAAAAGAAGACAGCGTATGATTCCGGTAGTTGATCCGCTGACAAACAGCTCGGTGGATTTTGTAAAAACGGTGGGCCGGCTCTATTTCAACCGGCACGACAACGCCGATTTGTCGCTGAAGATGCTGTCGCATTTCAGGGAACAGGTAAAAGCAAGATACGGGCTTCAAAGCGCTGACTGGTCGGCCGAATTTGAGCAGGCGCTGGTATATAAATCGGGCAAGCCGGCTGCCGATGTGAGCCGGCTGATGGTGCAGGTCAGGCAGGTTGATGCGCTGCAATCGATCAGTGACAACGACCTCCTTGCATTGAATCAATCCATTGATCAATTCTTTAAAAACGATAACTGATGGAAGAACAGCTATTGGATGAACAACAAAGCCTCAACCAGGTACAGCTGGCAACAGACAGGCTGAAGGCGGAAATGGCAAAAGTGCTGGTAGGCCAGGATGCCGTGGTGGAGCTGCTGATGGCGGCTGTGCTGGTCGACGGACATGTACTGGTGGAAGGCGTGCCCGGTGTGGCGAAAACACTCACGGCCAAATTGCTGAGCAGGTGTATTTCCGTTGATTTTTCGCGGATACAGTTTACGCCCGACCTGATGCCGAGTGATGTGTTGGGCACCAGCATATTTCATCCCAGAGACCTGAGCTTCCAGTTTCGCCGCGGACCTATATTCAGCAACATCGTATTGATCGATGAGATCAACCGCGCCCCGGCCAAAACGCAGGCGGCGCTTTTTGAGGTGATGGAAGAAAGACAGGTTACGGTGGACGGTACCAGCCATCCGATGGCTTATCCTTTTATGGTGGTGGCAACGCAGAATCCCATAGAGCAGGAGGGAACCTACTATTTGCCGGAAGCGCAACTGGATCGTTTTCTTTTTCGCATACTGGTGGGTTATCCCAGCCTCGATGAAGAAGTGCAGGTGCTGCAGTTGCACGACCAGCAGTTGTTGCAAACGGCGCTGGAATCGGTGCAGCCGGTAATAGCTGCCGGCGAGGTATTGCAGCTGAGGCAGGCGGTAAACAAGGTAAGGGCCGATGAAAAGCTGCTGCATTATATTGCCCGGATCGTTAACCAGACCCGCCAGCACAAATCGATCTACCTGGGCGCTTCACCGCGCGCATCAATCGGTATTATGCAGGGTGCCAAGGCGGTAGCGGCGATGGCCGGCCGTGACTTTATTACACCCGAAGACATTTTGTATATCGCACCGGCCGTACTGAACCACCGCGTTATCATTACGCCCGAAAAAGAAATGGAAGGCGGCAGTGTCAGCGATGTGATCAGCGCTATGATCCAAACCATTGAAGTGCCCCGCTGATGCAAGGTATCCGTCGTTTTTTCAGGCATCTCTTTTTTACCAGGCGGTTGTATATCGCCCTGGTATCACTGGCCTT
>JASGFZ010000008.1:0-26676 GCA_047605345.1 Flavihumibacter sp.
AATGAAATTTGATGCAAGCAAAAAGATGTCTGATGATATTGTGAATGTTTGTTTGGCAGCACTTAAAAAGTGATTTCGGTGTCAAACCGTTACGGTCGTTTTATGCGGTTTGTCTGTCGGGCTGTGCGGTCGTCTAAAATGGCTGGTAACGCCCGTTGGCTTGGTGTTTGTGGCGGCAATTTAGCACAAAAGTTTAATAGAAGCACTAACGTTCAATAACGCACAAATGTTCAATAGTAGCACTTCACACGCCATAACGCCAAACCAATGTTACCTGCCGTTTTTTTATTTTAATCTGTCCATTATTTGTTTTAATGCTGGTTCTATTGCCAAAATATGCCAACCACCAAAAACTACCATCACTCTATTGTATTCCTTTAATTTTGCTTCAATTTGTCGCAACAAATATCTGTCACGAAGTTCTTTTGATTTTCTTGTTACTTCGCAAAAATGGTGGCGGTTGCCAAAAGGCGCAAAGTCAAGTTGGCTTATAGTGTCTAATGTGAATGTAGCGTTGAAATACTTTTTATACAGTTGCTTGTAATAGTCAAATGTTTTCTCCCTGTCGCTTAGATTTATATTGCTCCTTTTATAATCTTTCTCTATAAAGTTGTTTACATAGCTCGTGTCAATATCCCCTTCATATTGACCAAATGCGAAAGGGAAAACAAACCTTTCTGAACCGAAAAACAAAATTGCTTCTTCTTTTGAATATATCTTGGATAGTTCGTTAAATTCTTCTCCGAAAGGCTCGTCCCCATTATGTGTCTTAATTCCTGCTTTGTCTGCCAAATATTTTTCCAGTCCGAGTTCGCCTGACCTATGTATTGAAGCGTTTCTACTTGTATATGTTTTTGTCAGGTTCCCGCCTTCGTTAATGATAATTTCGGGTTTGAGTTTATAGAAAAATTTTCAATAGTGTCAAACATAGGATTTAATGTGTCTCTGGAATGTTGCGTTCCAATAACAAGTAATTCCTTGTCGCCTTTTTTTAAAGTTAGAACATAAGGATTTTGGGGTAAATTTCCCAAACTGTCAACTTTAATGTCAAGGTATGAAACCATTTTATAATCGTCTGTTCGTTGTGCTTCACAACTCAAGAAAGTTGTCAGCACAATGAATACTAACAATACTATTGTTCTATTTCTTGTCATTGTGGGTTGTCGTTGTTAAATGGCAGGTAACGTATGTATTTCTTCATACTAAGTAAATATACGCAGGCCCGGTTTCTCTCTAGCCCCCTGTAAATCAATCAAGATCATTGCGCAATACCTATTGCGCTTCTTCGGCAATCCGCGTAATGATATTTTACCATATATAGTCCCCTTCTTCGGCAAAAAACATTCACCTAACCCATTCACCTCCTCCAACACTTCGCAAACCTTCGGTTCCTGAGTCCCATTGGAATGGGGTCAGCGGCAGGGCTTGCAAGCCTTCTTAATGGCCTGGCAGTCTCTAATAATAATCAAAATTTTCTTCCCCACAAAAGGGGCGGGGCCACCGGCAAAACACTTAAACCGGTTAGTTACGGTTAAACAGTGCAACGGCAGCCGCCGGCAAACCGGCGCCCGCTGACGGCAACAAAAAACCGCTCCTGGACGGGGAGCGGTTGAGTCTTTTTGAATGGACGATTTCTACTGAACTTCAATGGATAATGGACCGGACAATGATTTTTCTGCGTGGATTTCTACCCTCTTTCAAGGGATGAGGATCACCGGTTTTCGTAGGATCAGATTTCGTACTGTTGACAATACAAAGATGGAAAATACCCCGCACCCTGAAGAATCCATTCGATTACCGGCCCCTTTGCTTCGATTTTTGGACCATCCCGGCTGGTAAACGGGTAAACAAACGGATTCCCGGAACACCAGGACGCCATCCCTGCCTGCAGCTCTTTACATAAAACAGCACCCCGCACAACCTGAATACCCCTTTGCGTCATGGCACCTTTGCGTCCTTGCGTGAAACAAAACAAGCCCGCACCCGCCATCATTTCACCGCAAACTGCAGCACCTCCCACACCACTTTCGCCTGCTCGTCAGGATCCTGCAGCCTGCTCACCACGAACAGCTTGTGCAAAACGCCGTCAGTAACCGGCTCCAGCTTTATCAACGGTGAACGATTGTCATCATTCAACACCGCTTCGCCGATTTTGCGGCCCGTGGGTGCATCAAGCCGCAATTCTATCGCATAACCTTTCTCCAGGGAGCCCTTCCAGCTAAATGCCGTACCGGCCGATACAATACCCGCCAGGTCAAAGCTGCCGAGTTCTTTGGAACCGTCAACGGGCAGCTCCCAATGAACCGGCAGCCGCGGCGAAGCCAGGCTCGCCACCGCCGCGGCGGTTAAGGGCTTCACATGGGCGCCGCCTTTGTCGGTGTACGCCGCCGATATCACCAGCTGCATACCCTTCGCCGCCTCCGCAGCAGAAGGAAACAGCTCGCCCGCTGGCAGCATCGATTTCTGCCCGGTTCCTTTATTGGCGAGCGACCTGATCCAGCCGACCATCAGCCGCACATCGTCTTCCTTCAGCGTGGGATGCGCCGCCATCGCCACCTCACCCCATACACCACTGCCGCCCTTGATGATCTTGTTCACCAGGTATTCAGTGGCATCAGCGCGGGTTTTGTATTTGGCCGCAACAGCGGTGTACGCCGGACCAATACTCTTTTCCGCCTCCTTGTGACAGCTCTTGCAGTCGAGACCGGCCACCAGCGCCTTACCCATCTGCAAACTGCTCACCTGCTGGTGACCCAGGTTCGCTCCCGCCTTATCAAGGCCCTGCTGGTAAGCTGCGCTCACAAACAGTCCCTCCGTAACCTGCGCTGTTTTGCCGCTGCCGGTCATCGTTTGCAAGCCGGGTTCATCGGGATCTGCCAGCGTGATATTATAAGCCACCGGCACACCGGGAAAATAAAAACTGCTGTTGCCGTTTATATGGATACCGAGCTGCGGACTGCTGTTCCCCGCTACCACCGTTACGGGAGCGCCTGCGCTTAATTTCTCTTCGTCACTAACGGTTACCGATACCTGAAAATCACCACCGCGGGTGTACGTGTGGGTTATGGTGGGCTGGTCGTTGTCCAGCCGGGTGCCGTCGCCCAGGTCCCAGTGATAGGAAAGCTTTTTACCTTCCGGGTCTCTTGCCTTCACACCTGCCTTTATGGTAAGCGGCAGGGAGCCCGATTGTTTGTCTACTTCCAGGCCCGCTACATGCGGCGGCCGGTTGCCGCCGTTATAATCGATACGTGCCAATCCCGCATCGGGGTTTTTTGTAAACCAGCCGCTGCCGTATTCAAGCAGGTATAAGCGCCCGTCGGGGCCCACTTCCATATCAATTACATTGTTGAAACGGGTACTGTCCATAAAGGACTCCATCGAAGCAAAATCGCCGTTTTTCTCCATCGTCACCACTTTTATCCAGTTGCGTATCCAGTCGTAGATGAAGAGCTTGCCGTTGTAATAATCCGGCAACCGCGTGCTATCCGGAAACATATCCGTATAATACACCGGGCCGGCCATCGCATTGCGGCCGCCGGTTTTTACCGACGGAAAATCGGGCGAAGCATCGTAAGGATACCATATAAAAGCCGGCTGCGCCGGAGGCAGGTCTTTGATGCCTGTATTGTTGCGCGAGGCATTGTACACTTTCTGCGGATTGAAGGCAGACCCTGATGCACCGGTGGCATAGTCATACGGATGATAGGCATAGTTGTTACCCACAAAATAGGGCCAGCCGAAATTACCGGCCTGCCGTGCCTGGTTTACTTCATCGTATCCACGCGGGCCGCGGGTAGCCAGGCTGTCGGTGCTTGCATCGGGGCCTACCTCACCCCAATACAGCCATCCATTCTTTTTATCAACCGAAATACGATAGGGATTGCGGTTGCCCTGCACATAGATCTCGGGGCGCGTACCGGGTTTGTTCTTCGGGTACAGGTTTCCCTCGGGAATGGAATAGGTGCCGGCATCGTTTACCCGTATCCGTAAGATCTTTCCGCGCAGGTCGTTTGAATTGCCCGACGAACGGCGCGCATCGTACTGCTCATGGCCCGGGCGGTCATCCAGCGGCGCATAGCCATGATTCACATAACGCTGGTTGGGTTCGTCGAAAGGCGTGCTGTTGTCGCCGGTCGAAACGAACAGCAACCCGTCTTTATCGAACGCAATGGATCCACCGGTATGGCAGCATATCTCCCGCTGGCTGTAAAACTGCAGGATCACTTCTTCAGTATCGATGTTCAGCGAATCGTTCTCAAACCGGAAGCGCGACAACCGGTTTACCGAAGTATCTGCCGGACTGTAAAAAATATACACCAGGTGGTTCTTCGCAAAATGGGGATCGGCCTGGATGCCCAGCACCCCTTCTTCCGCATTCACTTTTCCAGAACGGGCTTTAAAATAAACATCCAGGAAACCAACCTGTTTTGCTTTAGGGCTGCCTTTCTTTACCAGCATGATCTCGCCACGCCGCTGCGCCACCAGTATGTCAAGGTTGGGCAGAATCGTCATTTCGGTGGGCTCGAAAAATTGTCCGCTGACGAGCTGCGTTTTCGTAAAACGGTCTTCATCGGGCACATTCAGGGTACGCACCCGGCTGTAATCAAGCGGATCGCCATCGCCCATCGCATATTGTATTCCACCCAGCAGGTGTTGCAAAAACACGGGGTCTTTGAAGGTTTCGGGCCGATGCCCCATACCGGTGTAAAAGGCGCGGCCGCTGTCGTACTCATGGTACCAGCTCATGGGATGCGCATTGCCGTTCTTGCCGCCCTGGTAGGTGCTTTCGTCGACCGTGACGAGCCACTTGTTGTCTTTCGATATGTTTTTGAAATTGTAGATTTCGTCGGTGCGCACCCAGGGATTCGGTAAGCCGGCAGTAGCAGGGTGACTGTTATCGATGATCTTGTAACTGGCCTTCTGATGCTCGTCAGGATGATCAAGAAAATAGGCGCCCACCAGCTTGCCGTACCAGCGCCAGTCGTATTCTGTATCGGCGGCTGAATGCACGCCCACAAAACCGCCGCCCGCCTGGATAAAACGCTCGAAGGCATTTTGCTGCGCCTGGTTCAGCACATCGCCGGTCGTATTGAGAAAGACCACGGCCGTGTAATGTCGCAGGCTGTCGTCGGTAAAATAAGACGCGTCGGAAGTAGTGTCGACCGCAAAATCATTATCGGCGCCCAGTTGCCAGATGGCTTGCCGACCGGCTGGGATCGACTCATGGTACCACTCCGCGGTTTTGCTGAACACCAGCACGCGGGGTGGTTTGTTGGTGAAATTACAGGCAGAAAAACCAATCGTTAAGAGCAGCAGAACCAGTGAATAAATACGCATGGTATATGGATAATCGGGTATGTATTATAAGAAACTGATGCCAACCGATCCGTCTTTTTCGTCTTTCAGCATAACACCCAGTTCCTGCAGCTGCCGGCGGATCCTGTCGCTCGTGGCAAAATCTTTCCGGCTTTTTGCTTCCCTGCGGATATCGATCAACAGCTGCAGTACCGCTTCCAGCCTGTCGTTGCCGCCGCCCGCATCCTGCTCGCGCTGCAGACCGAATATGTCTTCAAGATAGGTTTTAAACGTGACCTGCAACTGCTGCAGGGTGTCGCTGCCGATGGCATCGGCCGCATAGCGCTTTTCACGCAGGCTGTTGATCACCGGCACCAGCTCGAACATATCCGCGAGGGCTTTGGCCGTATTGAAATCGTCGTTCATGTGCTCGTCCATCAGCGCGATGGTCTGCAACACTTTTTCATCGAGCGATTTGTCTGACGGCCCGCCGCCGGGATGCTGCAGGTTTTGCAGGTGCTCAAAAGCTTCCCACAGCCGGCGCAATCCTTTCTGCGCAGCCTGCAGGGCTTCATTGCCGAAATCGAGCGTGCTGCGGTAATGGGTTTGCAAAATGAAAAAACGGATGGTCATAGGATGGTAAGCCTGCTCCAGCAACGGGTGATCGCCCGAAAACATTTCGGTCAGCTTGATCTGGTTGTTGTAGCTCTTGCCCATCTTCTTGCCGTTGATGGTGATCATATTGTTGTGCAGCCAGTAACGGGCAGGCACATGGTGGTTGCAAATGGTGCTCTGCGCGATCTCGCTTTCGTGGTGGGGGAACATCAGGTCCATGCCACCGCCGTGTATATCGAACTCCTTGCCGAGGTATTTGGTCGCCATGGCCGAGCATTCGATGTGCCAGCCGGGAAAACCTTCACCCCAGGGCGACTGCCAGCGCATGATGTGCTCGGGCGGCGCCGCTTTCCACAAGGCAAAATCCTGCCTGGCACGTTTTTCCTCCTGCCCGTCGAGCTCACGGGTGGTTTCCAGCAGGTCGTCGATGATGCGGCCGCTGAGCTTTCCATAGGGATAATGTTCGGCATACTTAACCACATCGAAATATACCGAGCCGTTCACTTCATAGGCATAACCGGCGCCGATGATCTGTTTGATCATTTCTATCTGCTCTACAATATGCCCGGTGGCGGTGGGCTCGATGCTCGGATCGAGGTTATTGAACTGCCGCATGGCCCAGTGAAACAGGTTACTGTACTTGGTAACCAGCTCCATCGGTTCCAGCTTTTCGATCTGGGCTTTGCTGGCGATTTTATCCTCCGCTTCGCGGCCCTCTTCCTCAAAATGTCCGGCATCGGTGATATTGCGCACGTACCGCACTTTGTATCCCAGGTGCATCAGGTAGCGGTAAATAACATCAAAAGTGATAAAGGGCCGCGCATGACCCAGGTGGCTTTCGCCGCTCACCGTGGGGCCGCACACATACATGCCTACATGCCCCGGTGTAATGGGGCTGAACACTTCTTTTTGCCGGGTATAACTGTTATAAACCTTCAGGGATGACATAGTATGCAAAAATAGCAGGATTGCCGGCTATTTATCGCCGGGCAGCAAAAGATCTGCGATCACGGGATAATGGTCAGACAGGCGGTGGTGCGGCGTGCGCACCTGCGCCACGGTAAAGCGCGGGTCGGTGAAGATATAGTCGATGCGCAGCGTGGGACTGATATTACTGAATGTACGGCCCACGCCGAAACCCTTGCTGGCCCAGGCGTCTTTACGGTCGCCGCGGATATGGTGATATACATAACTGTTGGGCACATCATTGAAGTCGGCGCAGATAATAACAGGATAAGCGCTGGTATCGAGCGCCTGGCGGATTTTCGCCGCCTGCTGCTGCCGGAATACATAGGCCTGGCGGAATTTTTTGAAGATGCCTTTCGATTCATCGATGTTCACCTCTTTGCGGGTCTTCATTTCCTCTACCGATTCGAGTTCTTTTTTACCCAGCAGCAGGCTTTGCAGGTGGGTGGTGAACACCCGAATGGTTTGCCCCTCCACCACGATATCGGCATAGGCATAACTTTCGTCGGCCTGGAAAGATTTTGGTCCGCCGAACTTGTAACGTTCCGTATGCGTAATCGGGAATTTCGAAAAAATGGCGATGCCATGTTCATACAGGCTGTCGCGCCGCCGGTGATCCATCGCATACGCATAGTATTTAAACCCCAGCGTATCCCTGAAATAGCGGATATTCGGTTGCAGCAATTTGCTGTTGTGCGTTTCCAGGAACTCCTGCATGCAAATGATATCGGGGTTCTGCTGCCTGATATAGTCGAGCATCTGTTTTCGCTTTGACGCGCCCGAGCCGGGGGGATGGTTCATTTCGTCAAAACGGGCCACGTTCCATTGCATTACCCGCAGGCTGCCTGCTGTTTTTGCTTCCTGTGTTGCGGCAAAGGGATGTAAGGCAAAAAAAGCATTCAGCGGCTGCCAGCCGATTGCCATCGCCGCCAGGGGCAGCATGAACCAGCGCGACCGTGCCACCACCCAAAACAGCACCAGGGCAATGGTAGCAATGCAGAGAATGCCGAATCCCACTCCCAAAATACCTACCCACCAGCGCTGGCCGGGTTCCAGCCACCAGGCCGAACAGGCCAGCAGGAAAAGGCCTGCCACAAGCAACGTCACCAGTATGAAAAACCGCTTCGTGAACGCACGAAAAAAAGATGCCATGCCATGAATTTACAAATCATCTTCATTGGCGGCCCGGCGCAGGATGTCTTTTTCTTCATCCGTTAACAGGTGGTACCCTTCCGAATTGATCTTATCAAGTATCTGATCGATCCGCTGCTGGGTGATATGCGGTGTTTTTTTAAAGGGTGAGCGGCCGCTCACTTTGTAAAAGAATTCGTCGCGTTTGTTTTTGACGGATGGCTTGTCGGGGTTGGCAAGGTTCAGTATCCAGTCGAAAAAGCGGTTGACGGGCATACTCCAGTCTTTTCCCCGCCGCATCTGGTAAATAAAAACAAAACCGGTCAGTGCGCCGGCCAGGTGCGCCAGGTAAACCGCCGGCGAGGCGCCAATACCGGCAAAATCAACGATCACGAAAATGGCCGAGATGATCCAGAGCGGAATGCCGCCGTTCACCATGGGAAAAATGCGGTAATCGGGCGCCACGGTGGTGGTGGCAATGGCCACCGCCATCACTCCGGCGTTGGAGCCAAAGTACCAGCTTTCATCAATAAACGGCTGCAGCCGGGGCAGCAGGTAATTCATGGCAATAAAGGCCAGCCCGCCGGCCAGTCCGCCGTACAAAAACACCGGTACCAGCTTGCGGTTGCCCGTCAGGTCCTGCAGTATATAACCGAACATCCAAACCCAGAGCAGGTTGGCGACCATGTGCATCACTTCCTTGTGAATGAACATGGAGGTGATGAGGGTCCACGGGCGGCTGAGTAATTTTTCCAGGCTGGCCGGCAGGGCGAACCAGTTGAATACATTGGGTTCGTAGGCTTCCACATTGAGCCCGCCCAGCTGGTAGATCACCAGGATGAATTTCAGCAGTACGAAGGCCACGGCGATCACGATCACCAGGTTGACCAGGGCATTGCCGTCGGCGCCCAGCAGCATTTTCTTTCTACTTCTTTCTTCAGGCAGGCTCATAGCTTCTTAATAAAAATTGCGGCGGTTGGTTTTGTTCCACCAGATCACGAGCAATAACCCGCAGAGGGCACCACCCAGGTGGGCCCAGTGGGCAACATTATCACCCGCTGAAGGACTGACGGCGCCGAACAGGTCCATAGCCATCAGGGCGGGAATAACATATTTGACTTTTACCGGTATAGGAATGAACATTATATATACCGAAACATTGGGAAAAAGATAGGTAAACCCGGCCATAATACCCATGATGGCGCCCGAAGCACCCACTGCCATACCGTTGCTCAGCAGCAGCTGCGCGCCGCCGGCCGCAATGCCGCAGATCATGTAAAAGTTAAAGAACCGCTTTGAACCCCATACATCTTCCAGCTGCGGACCAAACATGTAGAGTGTAAACATGTTGAAAAAAATGTGCAGAAAGCTGCTGTGGTCGTGCAGGAACATGTAGCTGATCAGTTGCCAGGGGCGAAAACCTTCCCCTACCGGAAACAAAGCCAGCCATTCTTCAATGGGCCGTCCTACTTTCCAGAAATACAATTGCGCCAGGTATATCAGCACATTCGCTATCAGCAGATTTTTTACTACAGGGGTTAATGGTCTCATCTAGCTATTTCTTCTTTTTAACTGTACTACATTTTCTATATGGTGGGTATGCGGGAACATATCCACCGGCTGCACCTTCATCACCGCGTATTTTGCATCGAGCAGGTGCAGGTCGCGGGCCTGGGTGGCGGGGTTGCAGCTCACATACACCACTGTGGGCGCTTCCATCTCCAGTATCTTCTCCACCAGCTTTTCATGCATGCCCGCCCGCGGCGGATCGGTTATGATCACATCGGGTTTGCCGTGCTGCGCAAAAAATGCATCGTCGCAGATATCGATCACATCGCCGGCATAAAACTGCGCATGGCTCACCGCATTCAGCGCCGCATTCTCACGCGCATCGTCGATGGCCTCGGCCACCACTTCCACGCCGATCACCCGCGCCGCCTGCCGGCTTACAAATATCCCGATGCTGCCGGTACCACAATACAGGTCATAAACAGTTTCGCGGCCGGTTAGTTCGGCAAAATCACGGGTTACCTGGTAAAGACGCTCGCCCTGGCGGGTATTGGTCTGGAAAAACGACTTGGGGCCGATCTTGAACCTGAAATCTTCCAGCTGCTCAAAAGCATACCCTTTCCCGAAATAGGCAACGGGTTCCTGGTCGTGCAGGCTGTCGTTCCATTTCTGGTTGATGGTATAGAGCAGGGTGCTGATAGCCGGCACCTGCTGCAACAGGTGGTCCAGCAGGCCGGTCCGCGCTTTTTTATCTTCCTTGCCGAATACAATGTTCACCATCACTTCGCCGGTGGTCAGCACCCGGATCACCACGTTCCGCAGAAAACCCTGGTGCGCGCGGATATCATAAAAAGAAAGCCCGTGGGCGGCGGCATAGCTGCGGATGGTATTGCGGACCAGGTTCTGCGGCCCGGCCATCAGGTGGCAGTTATAGATATCGATGGCCTTATCGAATACCCGCGGCACATGGAAACCGATGGCGTTCTCCCGGGCAATTTCCCCGCCAGCCCCGATCTCGTCGGGCAGCAGGTAACGCCGGTTGCTGCACGTAAATTCCAGCTTGTTGCGGTAATAGCGGGTGTCGGCGCAGCCGAGGATGGGTTCCAGTACAGGCAGCGCTATCTTGCCGATACGGCGGAGGTGCTGTTCCACTTCCTGCTGCTTGTAGCTGAGCTGCAGCTCATAGGGCAGCATTTGCCATTTACAGCCGCCGCAAAGGCCGAAATGCTCGCAGAAGGGGTCCACCCGCTTGTCGGAAAACCGGTGAACCTGGCTTGCTTTTCCTTCGGCCCAGTCTTTTTTGTTCTTGCTCAGCCGAACATCTACCAGGTCGCCCGGAACCGCGCCTTCTATAAAAACCACCTTGCCGTCTACCCGGCCCAGCGCCTTACCCTCGGCTGCATATTCCTCCACCAAAACCCGCTCGAGGGTAATATTCTTTTTGCGCATGGGGCAAAAGTCGTGAAATTAGCGGCTTAAACAATAGGATGAAAAACCGCTTCCTCTGTATGGTGCTGGCCTGCTTTGCCTGCCTTGCCGCTATTGCCCAACCCCGGCCTGCCGGTCACCAGCTCACGGTGACGGTGAACGCCTATGAAGGCCAATGGCTTTATCTCGGTTATTACTACGGAAAGATCAGGGCCCTGGCCGATTCGGTGCCGGTGCAGAAAGGCACAGCCGTTTTCAAGGGTAACCAGCCCCTGCCGGGTGGTATTTATTTCGTGGTATCGCCCAAAAAGGAGATCCTTTTCGAGCTGTTGCTCGACAAACAGCAGCATTTCAGCATGAAGGCCGACAGCGCACACCCCGAAGCGGTGCTGTTTACCGGCTCGGCCGATAATACCGGCTTCCAGGCTTATACCCGCTTTGTACAACAAAAAGGCAATGCCATTCAGCAGGCGCAGAAAGGATTGGGGGCGCGGGGCGCCGATACCGCCGCCCTGCAGCAGGTCATCCGCCAGAACAACCAGGCCATCCAGGGCTACCGCGCCCAGGTGATGCAGTCGCAGCCCGGCTCCCTGCTATCGGCACTTTTTGCGGCGCTTTCCGAGCCCACGGTGCCGCCCGCAGCAGCCCATCCCGGCGGCAAATACGATTCTACCTATGCTTACCGTTATTTCAAAGCACACTACTGGGACGGTATTTCGCTGGCGGATGACCGGCTGCTGCGCACGCCTTTTTTTGAAACGCGGGTAGACAAATACTTCAAGGACCTGGTATCGCCCGCTCCCGATTCGATCATTCGCGAGGTGGATATTTTCCTGGCCAGCGCCCAACCCAATAAGGAAACCTACAAATGGCTGCTCACCCATTTTGTGCAGGCCTATATCAACCCCACCTATATGGGGCAGGATGCGGTGTTTGTTCATTTGTTCGAGAAATACATTAACGGCCATGCCGAAGTGGACTGGTTCACCGAAAAATACCAGCAATACATGAGCGACCGGGCCTATAGCCTGATGGCCAACCTGATCGGCAACCCCGCGTGGGAGTTGACCATGACCGATACCAGCGGCAAACCGGCTACGCTTTACGAGATCAGGGCGCCTTATACGGTGATCTGCTTCTGGGACCCCACCTGCAGCCACTGTAAGGAGATGGTACCCCGCCTCGATTCGATGTTCCAGGCCAAATGGAAGGCCATGGGCATCCGGCTGCTCGGCGTTATGACCGACGGCGGAAAAGAGAACTGGCTGAAATACATCAGCGAGCACAACCTGGCGGGCTGGGACCATATGTACCAGAGCGAAGCGCAGCACGAAGCCGAAAAAAATTCAGGCCGGGCCGGTTACCGGCAGCTGTACGACGTGTATCAAACCCCGGTGCTTTATTTGCTGGACAACGAAAAAAGGATCGTAGCCAAGAAGCTGACGTACCGGCAAATCGACGACCTGATCACCCTGAAACAAACCCAACCCAAGTGAAGACCGTTCCTGTGCTTTTCTGCCTCTTATTGCTGTGCGGCGTGCAGGCGCTGCGGGCGCAAACGCTTTTTTCTTACGGCACACACAAAGTGGGCAAGGCCGAATTCGAGGAGGCTTTCCACCGCAATAACCAGGATGCCCCACTCACGGCGAAGGCCTGCCGCGATTACCTCGACCTGTATATCCGTTACAAGCTGAAAGTGCAGGCGGCCTATGACAGCGGGCTCGATACCCTTCTCAGCCAGCAAAAAGAAGCGGCTGATTTCCGCGCCCAGATCATCGGCGGCTATTTGTCTGACGACAGCATGCTGACCGTTCTCGCCAGCGAAGCGCTTATACGTAGCCGTGAGGACCGCCGCATCTCGCATATCTATATTCCCTACTCCGGAACCGATACTGCAGCAGCCTGTTCGCAGGCAAGGACGGCGATGGATGCCTTAAAAAGCGGGAAAACCTTTGAGGAAGTGGCTTTGTTGTTTTCCAAAGACCCTTCGGTGGCCGTCAACAAGGGTGATATCGGCTGGATCAGCGCTTTTTTACTGCCCTATCGCCTGGAATCGCTTGCCTATGAAACGCCGTTGCAGCAGTATAGTGGTATATACCGCGGCAGCGATGCCTGTCATATCTTTTTTGTGTCGGCCCTGCGGCCGGCGAAAGGGACGATCCGTTTGCAGCAGATCCTGCTGGCCGTTCCCTACGGCTCGGCGCCCGAAGTGGCGTCAAGGCAAAAGGCAAAAGCAGATTCATTGTATGCATTGCTGTTGAAAGGCGCCGATTTTGGAGAACTGGCGCACCGGTTTTCAGACGATGTGAGTACCTACCAGACGCAGGGCATCATGAATGCTTTTCAGCCGGGCACCTATGAGCCTGCTTTTGAAGAAGCCGCTTATGCCTTACCGCGCGACAGTGCAGTATCGGAACCGTTTTTAACCAGCCGCGGCTTTCATATTATCAAACGTTTAACGGTGTACCCGGCTGTTACAGGCGACAGTGCCAGCATCTTTGCGGCGATGAAAACCAAAGTGAGTGCTGACCCGCGCATCCGAATCGCTGCTGAAATGAATGTCAGTAAGGCGAAAAGGCTGACGGGGTTTACATCCGTGCCGGTACCAGCGGCTGTACTTGACCGTTATATAAGCGGATTTGAGGCGGGAAGCCTTTCGTCCGAAAAAGTGTTACCCGATAACATGGTGCTTGGTTCCACCAACGGCGCCAGGTTCACCGCCGCCGCCTTCGGCGACTGGCTCCGGATAAACCTCGAAGCGTTGAAACACGCCGATCCGCCTTATACCAATACTGCTTTGTTACAGCGTTTTCTTGATCAGTCGCTGATGCAGGAATACCAGCTGCACCTCGAAAAATACAATACCGCCTTTGCCCGCCAGTTCAAAGCGTTTACCGATGGCAACCTGGTTTTTGAAGTGATGCAGCGTGAAATCTGGGACAAAGCCGGCAACGACGAGGCCGGCCTGCAGCAATATTACGCGGCTCACCGGCAGCAGTACCGCTGGGCGGCTTCGTTTTCGGGGGTGTTGTTTACCGGCGCCGATCTCGCATCGGCCAATCAATACATCACTGAGCTGAGAAAGAACCCGGCGGCATGGTCTTTGCTGGCGGCGGCATACAGCCAAACCATCCTGCCCGACAGCGGCAGGTTTGAGACCAGCCAGCTGAATTTCACCCTGCCCGCTTCGCTGCCGGCAGGCGGCATCAGCGAACCTGTTTACAACAAAGAAAGCGGCAATTACCAGTTTTTGTGGCTGCAAAAGCGGCATCTGTCAGATGAGCAGCGCAGTTTTTCCGATGCCCGCGGGCTGGTATTGAACGATTACCAGCAGCTGCTGGAAAACAGGTGGATCAGCCGGCTGAAAAAGAAATACCCGGTAGTGGTGAATAAGACCGTCTTGCAAGCAATATTGCCGAAATAATCTTTAACCCAACAATCAAATAACAGTAACCAACATGAAAAAAACAGTAATCCTTTTGCTGGCGCTTGCCGCAGCAGCCCTGAAGACAAATGCACAGGATCCGAAATTTTACCTGAAAGCCGGTTTTAACCTCGCGAATGTGAGTTATAACAAAGACGGTGAAGTGAACAACGCCAATGCCTTACCCAGCTTCCATGCGGGTTTCATGGCCGACCTTCCCATTCTCCCGGTACTTTCCATTCAGCCCGGCATCCAGTTTTCGGGAAAGGGTTCCAAGCTGAAATGGGCATCGGGCTCTTATTCGGCTGAATCCAAATTCAATCCCGGTTATGTGGAAGTGCCGGTGAACGTCGTGGTCAACCTGCCGCTGATCGATAAGGAATCGAAGGTTTTCTTCGGCGCCGGCGGTTATGCCGCCATGGGCGTTAGCGGGAAACGCAGCATTGAAGTGAATGCATTGGGTGTTCTATACAAGCGGGAGGATAAAATCAAGTTCAGCAACGATGATCCCACCACCGGTAACGAAGAAGATGCTGGTTATGGAAAACTGAAGCGCTTCGACTATGGGTTGAATGCTACCGCCGGTTTTGCTTTTCATAACCTGTTGATCGCTGTAAACTATGGCCTCGGGCTGGCCAAGATCTATTCCGGCACCGAAAACGGCGCCGACGACAAAAGCAAAAACAGGGTGCTGAGTTTATCGGTAGGCGTAAGTCTCTGATATTGTTAGAAGGTACCAGGAAGGGCCGCTTCTCCGGAAGTGGCCTTTTTAGATTGCGCCGTTACTAATTTACCGCTTCTTCTACCAGCGCTTCTTTCAAACTGTATTGACGCAAGTCGTAAAACCGGCCGTTTCCCCGGGTGCAAAGAGACTGGAAATAATCAAGGGTTTCCTGCTCGTGGTATTTTCCCAATAACAGGATGCTCAGGTGAACACCTGCCCGCTGGTAGGCTTCGATCTTTTTACGTGTGGGTTTATCAACATCAAACAGGCCGTCGGTAATGATCACCATCCGGGTTTTACCTTTGTATTGCTGCGTGCTGTCGATCAGCCGGTACCCATCGCGCATGGCATCGCCGGCATTGGTGCCGCCATTCGGCTTCAGCCTGTCGATGCGTTTGTATATCCTCTCTTTCTGATCACAGGAAGTAAAGCGCAACAGGGTTTCGGCATTGTCGGCAAAAGCAATCACCGAAATATTGTCTGCCGCACGCTGCAGGCTCACCAGGTATTTCATCGCTTCTTTCAAGGTATCGAGCTTGTTTTCCTCCTTCATGGAATTGGACACATCGAGCAGGTACACCGTATGATGCGGGTCGGCGCTGCGGATTTGTTCCAACCGCCGCCGGTCGGTCGTATCTGCCGAAGTGACCACCGGGGGCGCCTCTTCCGGTTCCATTACCAGCGCAAACCGGTAGGCAATACGTGGCTTTTTCAGCAGTACATATTGAGCTGTATCGGCACCCACCTCTGCCGCCATTTTAATGGAATAGTCCATATTGCGGGCCAGCGCCTGGCCGTCGGCGCAATCAATAAACTGGTTATAAGAATGTATCACACTGTTATACCGGTTCACCAAACGATTGTATTTGTCGTATGCTTTGGGCAGCAGCTTATTGTAAGCAGTAGTATCGCTGCCATACCAGAAAATGGTCGACGGCATTCCACCATAAAAGGCCTTATACCGCGCGTGTGGAAAAGCTCCGTTGCCCGGCACATTGAAGCCATACGTATTGCCGAGATAAGCCGCCGCTTTCTCTTTCCCGGCAGTGTATAATACACGCAACAGGGAATCATTGTACCGGCGATGGCTGTCGTCGCCTGCATATAGTTCCTGCGCCCATTTCTCAAGCAGACCGGTTGATAACAGCAGCTCCGCCTGTGCGGCGCGTACTGCTGCCTGTGTGTGCAGCGGCGGAAGCGACTGATAATAATCTTCGATCAGCCGGTAGAGTTTTTTGGCAGCCGCATCATAACGTTCGAACCAGGGCTGCAGGTCGTCGATCAGCCGCTTTGCAACGCGCAGGTCGTTGTCGGTTTTGAACGCCTGCTGCTGTACATAATCGACCATCGCCTTATACTTGTACAGCATATTGTCAAAGGCGATCACAAAGCTGGAAAAGCCCGATACGATCGCTTCGTTCTTCACAGGGAATGCAGCCAGCCTTTCCTTCAGTTCCTGCTTGCTTCGGATGAATGGCAACAGCTTTGCTTCCCAGTCGTTGATATACCCCGCCGCATCGGGATGCAACTCTTTGTATTGCAACAGATCGCCCGATTTTAACCTGGCGCCGGCGCTTACCGATACATGCCAGCGGTTATCATTTCGTTTTTGCAGGTTGGCAAAATAGGCTTCTGAAAAAGAAAGGATGTCATAATAGATCTGCAGGTTGACGCGGCTGCTTTCGTCCATGCAGCCGATGATGCTGTTCAGCGATCTCACCTGCTGGTTGCGGTCGTTTTGTGCAAAACAAATGGCGGGCAGGGCTGTCAGCAGGCAAATGACGAAATTTTGTACCCGTCCCATAACATGGTTTTAAAACAACTCTTTCACCACCTTATGAACCAGTTTCGGCTTGCCCAGGGTATAATAATGCAGCACGGGAACACCGGCTTGTTTCAGTTCACGGCTTTGCTGCAACAGCCATTCAGCACCCACTTCTTCCACCTCGTCGTCGGTTTTTGCCCTGGTGATGGCCTGGCTTAGCTCCATCGGCATATCCACGTGAAAGATCCGCGGCAGCAGGGTCAGCTGCTTTTTGTTATAGATGGGCTTTAATCCGGGGATGATCGGTATATGGATGCCGGCTTCGCGGCACTTATCCACGTATTCGAAGTATTTCCGGTTATCGAAGAACATTTGCGTTACCACATATTCGGCGCCCGCATCCACTTTGGCCCTGAGGTGCTGGATGTCCATATCGAGGTTCGGCGACTCAAAATGTTTTTCGGGGTAACCCGCCACACCGATACAGAATTTGGCATTGCCGTAATCTTTCACCTCTTCTTCAAGGTAAATGCCGTTGTTGAGGTTTACCACCTGCTTCAGCAGGTCGATCGCGTAGCGGTTGCCGTTCGGCTCCGGCTCAAAGGAGGCTTCGTTTTTGGCGGCGTCGCCCCGCAATACAAGCACATTGTTGATACCCAGAAAAGCCAGGTCGATCAGCGCATGCTCCGTTTCCTCGCGGGTAAAGCCGCCGCAGATCAGGTGCGGCACGGTATCGACCTTGTAATGCTGCATAATGGCCGCACAGATACCGACCGTTCCCGGACGTTTCCGCACTTCGATCTTCGCAAAAGAGCCATCGGCCTGCTTCTTGAACATGGTCTCGCTGCGGTGATAGGTCACGTTGATGAACGAGGGCTTGAACTCCATCAGCGGATCGAGGTGGTCATAAATCGCTTTAATACCCTTCCCCTTGAGCGGCGGCAGTATCTCAAAAGAAACCAGGGTATTCTTTGCCTGGTTGATATGGTCGATAACCTTCATGTCTCTGCAGGTGTGATTGAACTATCGGCAAACTTAGCACGGCATTATCAATTTACAAGGTATTTTTGCCAAAAGCAGCACGTTGAGCCAGGTCATACAAACGAACGAACTCGTCAAAACATACGGCCGCCGTACGGTGGTGAACCAGGTATCTGTCAATGTAAAACAGGGTGAGATCGTCGGTTTGCTGGGCCCCAACGGCGCCGGTAAAACCACTACTTTCTACATGGTGGTAGGGCTGATCAAACCCGACGAGGGAACAGTGACCCTTAACAATGAAGACATTACCCGCCTGCCCATGTACCGGCGCGCCCAGCTGGGCATCGGCTACCTGCCGCAGGAAGCCTCGGTGTTCCGCTCGCTGACCGTAGAAGACAATATCCGCGCGGTACTCGAAATGACAAAGCTCAGCAAGGCCGAGCAAAAGCAGAAGCTGGAAGACCTGCTGGATGAATTCCGCCTGCACCACGTGCGCAAGAACCGGGGCGACAGCCTCAGCGGGGGTGAACGCCGCAGAACCGAGATCGCCCGCGCCCTGGCGGTAAACCCGAATTTCATATTGCTCGATGAGCCTTTTGCCGGTGTGGACCCCATTGCCGTAGAAGACATCCAGACCGTGGTGGCCCGGCTCAAATTCAAGAACATCGGCATCCTCATCACCGACCACAACGTGAACGAAACCCTTTCCATCTGCGACAGGGCCTACCTGCTGATCGAAGGCAAGATCTTTAAACACGGCACCGCCGAAGAACTGGCAGCCGATGAACAGGTGCGCCGCCTTTACCTGGGCCGCAACTTCGAGCTGAAGCGGAAAGACTATCTCTACGACGAAGTGATGAAGGGCATCGGCGATTTACCGACGTTATAATCCCTATTTTCCGTATTTTGAGGCCGCTGTATGAAAATTATCTCTCCGGCCATATCACGACTGGCCAGGCTCCGGCTTTGGCAGATCGAAGACTGGGTAAACGATCCGATAGCTGCACAACGCGAAGTGTTGCAGGGGTTGGTTACCGCTGCCCAGTACACCGAATTCGGACGCCACTACGGCATGAACAAACTGTTCAACATCCGCACCTTCAAGCAAACCATACCGGTTCATGAGTACAACGACCTGAAGCCTTATATCGAAAGGATGATGGCGGGCGAAGAGAACGTGCTCTGGAACAATCCTATTTCCTGGTTTGCCAAGAGCAGCGGTACCACCAGCGATAAAAGCAAGTTCATTCCCATCAGCGACGAAAGCCTGAAGCAGAACCACTACCAGGGTGCCAAAGACGTGCTCACCATGTATTACGCGTCGCACCCCGAGTCGGAACTCCTGACCGGCAAAGGCCTCGTAATCGGCGGCAGCCACCAGGTGAGCCAGTTCGACGAAGCCATCAACTACGGCGACCTCAGCGCGGTGCTTTTGCAGAACTCGCCCTTCTGGGGCCACTGGATCCGCACACCCGACCTGTCGATCGCCCTGATGGATGAGTGGGAACAAAAGCTCGAACAGCTGGCGCTCAATACCGTCACCGAGAACGTCACGTCCATTTCGGGGGTACCTACCTGGACACTGGTGCTGATGAAACGCATTCTCGAAATGACCGGGCAATCCTGCATCGCCGACGTATGGCCGCAACTGGAGCTGTACATGCATGGCGGCGTTTCGTTTACCCCTTACCGTGAGCAGTTCCGGCGCCTGATCGGCAAAGACATCAATTACCTCGAGATGTACAACGCCAGCGAAGGATTTTTTGCCGCGCAGGACCATACCGGGGCTGATGGCATGCTGCTTTTCACCCACCACGGCATTTTCTATGAATTCATGCCCGTTGGAGAATACGGCAAGGCATTTCCCGAAACCGTCGGGCTCGATAAAGTGGAGCTGGGTAAGAATTATGCCCTGGTGATCAGCACCACCGGCGGATTATGGCGCTATATTGTAGGTGACACGGTGCAGTTCACCTCGCTGAAACCGTATCGTGTTAAGGTAAGCGGACGGCTCAAACATTATATCAATGCCTTCGGCGAGGAGGTGATTGCAGACAATACCGATCGGGCCATTGCCATCGCCTGTGAAAAAACGGGCACGGCGGTGAATGACTACACAGCCGCACCGGTGTATTTTTCCGCCAACGGCAACGGGGCGCACGAATGGCTGATCGAGTTTGAGAAAAAGCCTGCCGATATCGGACGTTTCGCCTATGAGCTGGACACTGCATTAAAAAACCTGAACAGCGATTACGAAGCCAAGCGCCACAAGGATATTGCCCTGCGTATGCCGGTGGTGCATGCAGTGGATAAGGGGTTCTTCAATAAATGGCTGAACGCCAACAATAAGCTTGGCGGCCAGCACAAAGTGCCCCGTCTCAGCAACGACCGTAAACTGCTGGAGATCCTGCTATCTATGCGCTGATTCCCCTAGTTTTGTTACATGAAATTGCTTGAGAATAAAGTTGCGGTTGTCACCGGTGCCGCCCGGGGTATCGGTGAAGCCATCGCCATCAAACTCGCCGAACAGGGCGCCCATATCGCTTTTACCTATGTAAGTGAGAGCAGCGCACCGAAAGCAGCCGCCCTCGAAGAAAAGCTGACCGCCCTGGGCGTGAAAGCCAAAGCCTATCGTAGCAACGCGGCCAGATACGAAGAAGCCGAAACCCTGATCAATGAAGTAGTGGCCGCCTTCGGCACCGTTGACATACTCGTTAACAACGCCGGCATATCGAAAGACAACCTGCTGATGCGCATGACGCCCGACCAGTGGAACGATGTGATCAATACCAACCTCAGCAGCGTATTCAACCTTACCAAGCAGGTGATCCGCCCCATGATGAAAGCCAAAAGCGGCAGTATCATCAATATGAGCTCGGTAATCGGCATGATGGGCAACGCCGGGCAGTGCAGTTATGCCGCCTCCAAGGCCGGCATCATCGGCTTCACAAAATCCATTGCCAAAGAGCTGGGCAGCCGCAACATCCGCTGCAATGCCATCGCCCCCGGTTTCGTGGAAACAGATATGACCGAATACCTCAAAGAAGGCGCCGCCGCCGATGAGTACAAAAAGAAGATACCGCTGGGCCGCTTTGCCTCAGCCGAAGAGATTGCCAATGTAACGCTGTTCCTCGCAAGCGGGCTGAGCAGCTATGTAACGGGGCAAACGATCAGTACCTGCGGCGGACTTAACACCTAACCGTAAGGGCTACCTGAAAATCCGCTTATCAAAAGGAAATTTCTCGGTCGCAATAATTTGAATGCCTGCAAATCCCGGATGGTTGGGATTGATCAGCAAATTATAGTCGCCCTTCACCACCGCCGAAGGTATCTGTAAAACACAGTACTTCCCAGCTGCAATAAAGCGGTCGCCAATCGCCTGTGTTGCTTTCGGATGCGGAAACTCATTCCAGTTGCCGGGCAGGTCGCTTATATTCAGCCTGTACAAAGAAATGTCGTCGGGAATGAATAAGGTCATCATTTGGTAGTCGGGCGGCAGCGTAACAAGCGTAAAATGCACCGCCACTTCGGCCATCGCCAGCGCCCGGTTACTGGCAGTGTATATCATCTCCACCCCTACAGCATTCCACCGCGCACCGCTGATGGCAGCCCCTTTTCCTGAAAGCGCTCCCGCATAGGGCGCCCTTGCTAAACGAAACGCTTCCATTATGCTAAAATGCCGTGATTGATTCTTGTCAGCTCACCCAAAACGAGGTCTTTGCCATAAGAATCTTTGAGAAGATCTATGGGCTTGATACTGCCCAATGAAAAATTCGGTGTTTCCAGCCAGTTGCTGAATTTCTGCGCATCACCGAAAACCTCGATACCCGCCTTGCTGACCTCTGCGATCTCTATGATCTTTTCAGATTGTATGGACTTGAACGTTTTTCTTGTTTGCCGGTACCGCTGCAGTGATTTCAATGAAATGTCTAAAAAATCGGCCCAGTTGTCATCGGTGAAAGGGGTGAAATGCTGGATGCGGCTGAACAGCGAATAGGTAACACCTTCCCTGATCACGAGGATCATCAGCATCTTGTCAGAAAGGAAATTGGTAACCCTAATTTCTTTCACCCGGAGGCCGAATTTACTGGCGGCAGAAGCCCTCTTTACAATCTTGAGCACTTCTTTATCCAGGTCCGTTTCGATATCATTGGTTATTGTTTCCATAAAACCGATTTAGACAGTTGTCTATGCTTTCCAGACAAATGTACAAATACTTAAGACAACTGTCTAAAATTCAGGACTTTTTTCTACAACAATTCACTAAGGCAGCCTTTTAAACTGATAACCAATATGTTGCAATTCGGTGATCAAACGGGGCAGCTCTTTATAAAACCCTTCTGATCTTCCCGGCCCGGCGCCAATATGCATCAGCAACAGGTAACCATTCAACCCGGCTTTCTTTTCCCGGTCCAGAACCGACCGGTAGATGGTTTCATTATCACGGAAATGCTTATCCTTATCGCCCGTATAATCTGCATGGCTCAGCGTACCGGGTGTATAGTTCACTAACTGTAATCCATAAGCGCTGGTCCAGTTCACAATACTATCGTTATACCATTCGTAGGCCGGCAGAAAATAATTCACGCGGCTGGTATCGATACCCAATGCGGCCATTGCCGACAAGTTATCGCGCAGGTCTTTTTCAAAGGCCGTTCGCGTTACCAGCGTACTGTCTCTCCTGCTCCAGTCGCAATACAGCAAATGCTGATCGCTGTGCGGGCCGAGAAAATGCCCGTCGGCCTGTAAGCCGTGTATGAGCTTGCTGAAAGCCTTATTCCGGTAAAAATCACCGGTCAGGAAAAAAGAGGCTTTGGCGCCTGCCTGCCGCAGTGTTTGCCTTATCGCCGAACCGCCCTCTGCAAATTCGTGACCGGTAAACACGAGATAGATGGTTTTCCGGGTGCTGTCCATCCGCGTAACGGCATAATTTCGCGCGCCTTCGTTTTCGAGCGATGCCAGCAGGTAGATCAGCGAGGCTGTTCCATCCATGGTCGGCTCATTGGTACTGTAGTCACCGGCATCATCGTGGTACACCACCAGGTCGCTTTGAAAAGCAGCATATTCATCGGGCTGCAGCAGGGTTAACCCGATCAGGCTCTTGAAAATGCTGCTGTACACCGGCCCGTCCACCAGGCCGCCATCCACCGGGGCTTTTTTAAGGAGACTGAAAGCCGCATGCGGATCAACCGGTGTATCGCCGCTTGCCGGCAGTCCGTACACCATGCTGGTGCCCCAGGGATTGCAGCCGAAAAGCCAGTCGATACAGGCCTGCTCCAGCGCTTCATATTGCTTGTCGCCACTCAGTTCCCGGTACCAGCGGCACTGCATCGCAAAAGCCACCGTCAGGTTATTGCTGCACCATATAAAAGGAATACCGCGGTAAAATCCGTTCTGTTTCGCTTTCTGCCAAACCAGGTCGATCCCTTTCTTATAATAGCCGAGCACACTATCCCTTTCGGCGCCCATTAGTTTTTGTACCAGTGTGCGGTGTCCCAAATTGATAAACGGATACCATTGGTAATGGCTGGCCGTGTCTTTTCCCAGCCAGGGTGTTTGCGGCTCCCTTGCTGCATAAGCCATTGCCCTCTTCATGCTGTCGGCCGCCGCCAGGGCCAGCTCCATATCATCCACCCAGTTTTCTTCCGCATATACATAAGGCGATCTCACCGAAGCCGTTTGGGTGAATCCTTCACGTTTGAAAGCATAGGCCAACGAAGTCTTTGCCTTTTCTGCTAACAGGCTTGTATAAGCGCTGTTTTGCATCACCCTCGAGCCAAGCGCAAAAGCGCTGCTGAACCTGGCCGCCAGCGAACTGGTACCACTGGTTTTATTCATACCCTTGCCTTGTTGCTGGGGATACCCGGTCAGAAAATAAACCGGTCTTTCCGCACCCCGGTTGTACTGGCTGTCGAGCTTCGGCAACCGCATACCTGCATGGTCGCGGTCGTCGGCTATCTGCGCAAACATCCAGTCGGCCTGCGGATGCATTTTCAACAGCCAGTCGAGCCCCCATTTCGCCTCATCATAAATATCAGGCAACCCGTTTTTCCCCGGCAATCCATTGGCGGCATACTGGTCGCCGAATACGCCCGGAAATTCCTCCAGCGCCATCAGCAGATGACAGGTGGCGTTGGCGCTGGTGCTCGCATATTGCAGGTAATCGGAAGCGTCGTGCCAGCCGCCCGCCACATCGATATGTGTGCTGTCGGGCATGGGGCCGTACAGCGTATAACCATCCCTGTTATGACAGCTGTCGTTCATAGTGGGGTTGAACCCGCTTCGCTGCTGCCGCATATAACGCAGGCAGAAATCAGCGCTGCCCTGGTACACAAATTCATTGATGGGAAAAAGGGGCGATAATGCCTCGCCGGCTTTTATCCGGTAGCGCCCCCGCTGCCGGAAACCGCTGAAATCAAGCCGAACCGTTTGCTGAAACGGGCCATAAGCACCCGATGCCTTTGCCGCGCGGGCACGATAAACGACTTGCCCGCGGTCGTCAATAACCTCAAACCGGTTTATGGCCTTACTATCCCGGCTGCACCAGACAGCCGTTTTAACCGAACCCGGCAAGTAACCGAGCTGGTTAATACGTATCCATTGAGAAGGCGTGCCGGTTTGTGCCATGGAAAAAATACCGGCAAAAAGGCAGCATAAAAAAACAAAACATCGCATGCCTCCGAAGGTAGGCATTCAACCGGTCAACAAAGCTGCGATTCGGGATAAAGCTCATCCAGCTCAACAGCCTGTAATGGATAGGTTTCCATTAAGTATTGAAGCAGCTCGGGAATGTTCTGCCGGTAAGCCCGGCTGCCCGGTGCCGCGGCCGACATCCAACGTTCTATCCTGTCAGGGAAATCATCCCCCGGCGCTTCAATCACCTCAACGCCCAATTGCCTGAGCGCCGCGGCATTGCAGTATTGCTCGTATTGTCCGCGAATCGGAATACAGAGCAGGCGCTTGCCCAGGTGCAACAACTCGGCCGGCGTTTCAAAGCCGGCCCGGTAATCACCCCGCCGGCATGGATCACACTTTCGTTGAAGCTTTGCTGCTGCACCGGCAAAAAACGGATATTACCCTCGAAGCGTTCCCGTTTTGTTTGTTTGGAAAAGATCTCGAAACGGATGGAAGGCATTTTTGAAAAGATACGATGGAGAGCAGCTTCGCTGAAAGCCGGCAGGTACACACTTACATATCCCTTGTCGCCGGGTTTTGCCTGGCGTATTTCTTTTTTAATCACCGGCTCAAAAATGAAACGGTCATACTGCTCAAAATGCAGGCCCACATAAGCGCTGGCCCTCGCATAGTAACGCAACAGCAGCTCACCCATGAGTTCTTTCTTTTCAGGTCTCGGCACGAGCTTCGACTGAAAGGAAGCCTGGTGGCCGAATTGAACACTCTTGACTTTTTTTACGGCGCAGGCCAGCGCTGTAATAGGCTCAAAATCGTTGATCACGAGATCATAGTCCGCCACCGGCAGCGCCCTGATCTCTTTCCATAGCCGTACCGGGTTCAACTGCTTCGCGATCTTTCCGTACTGTAATCCGCCATCGCTGTTGTAAAAAAGACTGACGCCGGCCGACCGGTATCTGCACGGAAGGTCACCCTGCAACTGGCTGTTGGCGCCGCTTAGAAATACATCGACCTTGCCATAGCGCTGCAAATAGGGAAGCACCTGTGTAGCCCGGGCGATATGCCCGTTGCCGGTTGCCTGTACTGCGTATAATATCTTCATACAAATCGTTTATATCGCGAGCGAGCTCACGTAAAAATTTATTTCATCAGTCACCACATTCAGCACCGGCTTTTCGGTGTCGGGCCGCACATGCCTGAACTGCGCTTCATCGTAGGTATAGATATGCCAGTCGTTCTGGTAAAACTCAAGCGCCGTTAAATGTTCCACCCAATCGCCCGAATTGAGGTACATCACTTTTCCTTTTTCGGTTTCCACCACACGCTGCTGCGGCTGGTGGATATGCCCGCAGATCACGTAATCGTATTTCTTGTCGATGGCGATTTCCGCCGCGGTAGGTTTCAAACTCGTTTACCTTGTATGCGCGGTTCACGCCGGCCATCACTGATTTGCTCAGCGAAACGCGGTCGCGTCCTATGCATTTCATCAGCCGGTTGATAACGCGGTTGATCAGTATCAGGCATCCGTAACCGCTGCTTCCGAGTTTGGCCCATACTTTGGCCGCGCCCTTGGTGGTGTTATCGAATACATCGCCGTGAAAGATCCAGGTGGTTTTTTTGTTGATCTCGATCACGTGCTTGTCTGTCAGCTGAAAATTACCGAGCTGGATATCGCAATAGCGCCGCAATATGTCGTCGTGGTTACCGGTTATATACACCACACGCGTACCCTGCGCCATCATGGTCAGTATCTCTTTTAAAACAGCCATGTGCAATTGCGGGAAATACCGCTTGCTGAATTGCCAGCCGTCGATAATGTCGCCGTTAAGGATCAGCATTTGCGGCGATATGCTTCGGAGATAATTCAGCACCTCGGCGGCTTTGCTGCCATAGGTGCCGAGGTGAAGATCGGATAGGACAGCTACATCAACGGATCGTTTTTTCCATAAAGGCCAGTTAAGCAAACTTCCTGATAAGGTATTACCTGCTTATTAACAAAGGGTTATGGAATTGTAAAGCCCTGCTGCCCCGATTTCAGCGCTTTGAATTACTTTTGCCCCCTCAAAATCGCTTCCATGGCACTTTCAGAACAGGAGATCATCAGGAGAGAGAAATTACAGCACCTGCACGAACTGGGCATCGACCCCTACCCCGCGAGAACCACCGAAGCAAACTCGTCTTTATTCTCCTCGCCTTTATACTTTG
>JASGFZ010000009.1:0-25404 GCA_047605345.1 Flavihumibacter sp.
AGCTCAGGTCTATGTCTTCCCCGTACATAAAAAACGCTTCGTCGAACCCGCCCAACTTTTCAAACACGGTTCGCCGCACCGCCATGCAGGCGCCCGCCAGCACATCAACGGGCCAGGTTTTATGGGGATCCAGTTGTCCCTGGTAATAATGGTTGATCAGCCTGTTGCGGGGAAAAAGCCGCGATAACCCGCTCATCCTGAAAAAAACCGCAAAGGGGTAGGGCATGCCTCTTTTCGACTCGGGCAGAAACCGCCCGCGGCCGTCTACCATCCGCACCCCCACCGCACCCGTTTGGGGATGGGTTGCTATAAACCCGGCCATTCCCCGCAGCAGGGCGGGCACCACCAGGGTATCGGGGTTCAGAAACAGCAGCCATTCTCCCCGCGCTTCGCGGGCGCCGGCATTACAGGCCTCGCCGAATCCCTTGTTCTCATCAAGCCAGATAAACCGCACTTCAGGAAAAAGCGCCGGCAGGGCAACGCTCTCATCATTTGATGCATTGTCTACCACGATCACCTCGCAGGCCTGCTGCCGCGCCGCCAGCCGCAGGCTCAGCAAACATTGCTCCAGCCAGGGCGCTACCTTGTAATTGACGATGATCACCGAAAACAGCATCTGCGAATGTAGTAGCTTTGCCCGATGATTAAAGAAACGCTGTATGCGGCTGTGAAAGCGGGCGCCAGCCAACTGACCCATTATTTCAATCGCCCCGGTCTCCGGATAGCCAACAAGGAAGGAATCAACAACCCGGTAACCGAAGCCGATCACGCCGCCGAAAAAGCCATCATCGACACCATACGCGGGCAATTTCCCGATCATTACCTGCTCACGGAAGAAAGCGGTGAGCTTGTTTCGGATTCCGATACACGCTGGATCATCGACCCGATCGACGGCACGGTGAATTTCGCCAACGGCATTCCCCTCTGCTGCGTCAGCGTTGGCGTTGAAAAAGCGGGAACCATGATCATGGGCGCTGTGTACAACCCGGTCATCAACGAATTTTTCTTTGCCGAAAAAGGAAAGGGCGCTTTTCTCAACGACAAGCCGATCCGCGTCAGTGAAAAAACAGCTGTGTCGAACAGCTGCCTCGTAACAGGTTTTCCCTACACTTATCTCGATACGCCGAACGGCCCGCTTGACTGTTTCGGGCGCTTTATCCGCGCCGGCATACCCGTGCGCCGCCTTGGCTCGGCCGCGATTGACCTGTGCTGGGTAGCCGCCGGGCGTTTCGACGGGTTTTACGAGCACAAGCTGAATGCGTGGGACAGCGCCGCAGGTTTCCTGATGGTGCTGGAGGCCGGCGGACAGGTAACCGATTTCACCGGGGCCGATTACAGTCCCTATCAGCCGCGCCTGCTCGCCACCAACGGAAAGATCCACACCGAAATGCTGCAATGGATCAACGGACAAAAAACAACCGCGCATGGAAACAAGAACTGAAGTGAATGAGCTGGGTGAATTCGGTTTGGTCGACCGGCTCACGAAGAATATAGAATTTCAAAATGCCTCGTCGGTGGTAGGTGTGGGCGACGATGCCGCGGTGATCGATCATTTCGGCAAGCAAACCGTGATCACCACCGACATGCTGCTGGAAGGGGTGCATTTCGACCTCATGTACACGCCGCTCAAACACCTCGGGTATAAATCGGTGGTGGTAAACCTGAGCGACATATATGCCATGAATGCCATCCCTACACAAATTACCCTGAGCATTGCCGTTAGTAACAAGTTCAGCGTGGAAGCGCTGGATGCGTTTTACGAGGGCGTGTACGCCGCCTGTGAAAAATACGGGGTCGACCTGGTGGGCGGTGATACCTGTACGTCCAAAACTGGCTTCACCATCAGCGTTACCGCCCTGGGCGAAGTGGCGCCCGACCAGTTCATTCTGCGCTCTTCCGCACGCAAGGGCGACCTGGTATGCGTAAGCGGTTTTCTCGGCGGCGCCTTCCTGGGGCTCACGCTCCTGGAAAGAGAAAAACGCATTTTTCTTGAAACACCCGGGGTACAGCCCGATCTCGAAAACGAGCAGTACATCGTGGGGCGGCTGCTCAAACCCGAAGCAAGGCCCGATATCATCCGGTTCTTTGCCGAAAACGAGATCAGGCCCACGTCGATGATAGATGTCAGCGACGGGCTCAGCTCCGACCTGCTGCATATCGCCACCAAAAGCCAGCTCGGCTGCGTGATACACGAAAACAAGATTCCCATTCACGAAGAAGCGAAACAGGCTGCTTTCAAATTTGGGCTGGACCCCACCGCCTGCGCCCTCAGCGGCGGCGAAGACTATGAATTGCTTTTCACCATCGCGCAAACCGACTACGATAAACTTGTCCTGAACGAACAGATCAGCGTGATCGGTTACATGACCGAACCCGAAGAAGGCTGCCGCATTGTTACAAAAGGCGGCAACCAGTTCAATATCACGGCGCAGGGATGGAATGCTTTTAAAGAACAGTAGGTATCTTTATCGAATGTACCTGCTGAAGCTACCGGGTTTATGGGTCCTGTTTGTTTTGTGTTGCCTGGGCGGCGGCTGCCGGGCGCCCCGCAATGCTTTTGATCCGGGAAAGAAATACGCACCCGCCCAGCTCCACCGCGATTACGACCTGTTTCAAAACATCCTGCAGGAATCACATCCCAGCGTAACCTGGTATTCGCCGGCCGACAGCATGCAGTATTATTTCAACTGGGGCCGGCAAAGGCTGAGCGACTCGATGACCGAGCCGCAGTTCAGGTCAGTACTCAGCTATGTGATCTCGAAGATCCACTGCGGCCATACCAGCACCCGCTATTCGAAAAAATACCTTTCCTTTCTCGACACGGCACGGCTGCCCCTGTTTCCCGTGAGCATCAAATGGCTTGACACCGATACCATCGTGCTGGGCAATACCATCCTGCGCGGCAACCAGCGCCTGCCCCGCGGAACCATCCTGACCAGCCTCAACGGCCGGCCCATCCTGCAGCTGGCCGACAGCCTCAGCCGGTTTATCCCGGCCGACGGCTACAATGACAACTACCTGTGTCAAACCCTCAGCAACCGCGGCGCCTTCGGCGGATGGCTGCGGCTGGTTGACGGTTACGATCCTGCCTATAACCTGGGATATATCGACAGCAGCGGACAGGAAAACCAGTTCAGCTTTCGCCTGTACCAGCCCCACCGCGATACGGCAAAGCGGCCTCCGCTGTTGCCGGCCATCCGCGAAAGGATCAACCGGCGGCAGCGTCGAGAGGAACGCCTGCTGAATGTTCGCTCCATCCAGATCGATACCGCGTTGTCGACCGCCTATATGACGGTGAATTCCTTCAACAACGGCTACCAGTTACGTCCCTTTTTCAAAAACAGCTTCCGCGAACTGAGAAAAGAAAATATCCGGCACCTGGTGATCGATATCCGCAGCAATGGCGGCGGTAATGTGAATCTTTCCACGCTGCTCACCAGCATGATCAGCGACCGTCGTTTCAGGCTGGCCGATTCTTTATATGCCATCCGCAAAAGAAGCCAATACGGCCGCTACATACAGAACAACTGGTTCACCGGCCTGCTCTTTACGTTCATCACGCGGAAACGAGCCGACGGTTATTACCATTTCGGTTTTTACGAGCGGCATTATTTCAAGCCGATAAAAAAAGACCACTATAACGGTAATGTATATGTGCTGACCGGCGCCAATTCTTTTTCTGCCGCCGCGCTGTTTGCCGGGGCCATGAAAGGACTGCCGCAGGTAAAGCTGATCGGGGAGGAGACGGGCGGTGCCGCTTATGGAAATACCGCCTGGTTTATTCCAACCGTTACCCTTCCGGAATCAGGCATCCGGTTCCGGCTGCCGCGTTTCCGGCTGGTTACCGATAAGAACCTGCCCAAAAACGGGCGTGGGGTTTTGCCCGATATCGAAGTGAAAACAACACGCGACGATGTGATGCAGAACCGTGATCCCAAGCTGGAGCTGATCCGAATGCTGGTTACAACACCCTGATCTCGCAGCGCCCGCTGGGGTACAGCACACAACATTCGCTCCAGTAACCCGGTGCGATCTTTCCGTGGTACGCATCAATGCCCAGCGCCCTTGCGGGATACATCGATGCCATACGCAGGGCTTCGTCGTAACCAATGCCCACCTGCTCAACGCAAAAGCGCACCGCTTTGTACATGGTAAGCGCCGAGCCCGAGAGCGTGCCGTCGGGCATTACATACCGGTTTTCGCTGAGGATGTGCCGGTAGTCGCCTTCGGTATTTTGCGTAACGGCATCGGTGATCAGGAACAGGCGGTCGCCCATGATCTTTTTCGCAATGCGCATCGCTGCCGCATCCACATGGTAGCCATCCGCCACCACACTGGCCATTACGCGCGGGTGATCGAAAACAGCGCCCACCACGCCGGGCGCACGGTGTTGCAGGCCCGACATGGCATTGTAGAGGTGCGTGGCCAGCGGGATGCCCCGGTCAAAGGCCGCCATCGCCTGTTCGTAACTGGCATTGGAGTGGCCGAGGCTAAGAATAATACCGGTTGACTGCAGGTAGCCGAGGCTTTCAGGCGAAAAACATTCGGGAGCGATGGTCATCAGCTTCACCACCCCTGGCCGTAGTCGAGTATATTTTTAATCGCTTCTATCGTGGGCGCCTGGATGCGGCTGGCGGTATGCGCGCCTCTTTTTTCCCTGTTGAGAAAGGGACCTTCCAGGTGCAATCCCGCTACGCCGCGACCGCCGCGGGCCCAGTACTGCCGCACGGCGTCGATGGCTTCGTACACCACTTCATTGCTGTGCGTGGCCACCGTGGGCATAATCAGCGAGGCGCCGCCGGCGCGGGAATAATCAACCGTTGCCTGCAGGCTTTCCACCGAAGGGTGTTCGCCGAAAAGCAGGCCGTTGCCGCCATAGAGCTGGATGTCGATAAACGCCGGCACCAGGTGACCGCCCTGCAGATCGAGCTGCCGGTTAGCCGTTTCACCGGCTTCGAGGTACACAATGCGGCCGTTTTCGGTACCGATCACCGCGTTTTCAAACCAGCCGTCGCCGGTAAAGAGGCTGCCATTTGTAATTTTCCAGGTATCCATAATCAGTGTGGGGTGGGGTTAAAAACAGGAAGAACAAAGGGGTCGGCGTCTTTCAGAAAAGGCAGCTTTTCCCGCAGCGCCAGCAGGGGCGCTTTGTCGATAACGGTGGTATGCACTTCTTCTTTGCCGGTAATATGGTACAACACTTCGCCCAGCGGATCGGCCACCATGGTATCGCCGCTGTGGTACACGCCATTGCCGTCGGTACCCACGCGATTCACACCCACCACATAACACTGGTTTTCGATGGCCCGCGCCTGGAGCAGGGTTTTCCAGGCATGGTTGCGCATTACCGGCCAGTTGGCCACGCAGATGAGCAGGTCGTACTCCGCGTCGCCGGCAGCCGGCTGCTGGCGCGCCCATACCGGGAAGCGCAGGTCATAGCAGATCAGCAGGTTCACCCGCCAGCCGTTCACCGAAGCAATAAAGCGTTTTTCTCCCGGCACATAATGATGGTGCTCGCCGCCGCAGGCGAACAGGTGCTTTTTATCGTAGTACCCGTATGTTCCATTGGGAAGCATCCAGACCAGCCGGTTATAATACCGGCCGGTTTCTTCAATGATCAGGCTGCCGGTGAGGATGATCCGCTGTTCGCGGGCCATGTTGCGCATCCACGAAACCGTGGGGCCGTCCATGGTTTCGGCCAGGGCTTCGGGGCGCATGCTGAAACCGGTGGTGAACATCTCGGGCAGCACCACGATCTCTTTCCGGCCCACGATGCCGCGGATTTTTCCGGTGAAAGAATGAAGATTGGCTTCTTTGTTTTCCCAGGCCAGGTTGGCCTGGATGGTGGTGATATGCAGCTGCGACATGCCCGAAATTAACCATTCCCGTTTGCCCCGCTAAACAGATCTTTCAGCACGGGCTGCAGCTCGTTCCAGGTATAACCCTTGTAAAGCAGGAAATCGCGGGTCTTTTTTTCCCTTTTCAGGCGGGGCAGGGCCGCCAGGCTTTCCCATTTCTTTTCGGCCAGCTTTACCAGTTGCCGGCTGTAATCGCCGGCATCGAACTGGGCCAGGGCCTTTTTGATGCAATATTCGCTGACCTGGCGCTGCCGGAGCTCGCGGCGGATGCGTTCCTGCCCCCAGCCCTTCATCCGGCTTTTGCCGCCGGCAAACTGGATGGCAAAACGCTCCTCATTCAGGTAATTCTCTTCAATCAGGGTGGCAATGCACTGGTCTGCCTCCGCCTTGTTAAGACCATACCCGAAAAGCTTTTCGCTTACTTCCTGGTGGCATCTTTCCTGGTAGGCACAATAATGCCGGGCCTTTTGCAGGGCCTGCGAAGCTGTATAGGTGCGGGAGGAAGGCATCGTACAAATTTGCGCCAAAAACAGTAGTTTCGCCACTCAAGATTAATCGCTATATGAAGTTTATCGTTTCCTCGTCGGCCTTGTTGAAACAATTGCAACAGATCAGTGGTGTTATCAATGCCAATACGGTATTGCCCATTTTGGAAGATTTTCTCTTCGAAATCGACCGGAACAAACTGACCGTGGTGGCGACCGACCTCGAAACCGTGATGCGGGTGCAGATGGATATCGAAGCGAAAGACGCGGGTCGCGTTTGTATTCCCGCGAAAATCCTGATCGATTCGCTGAAGAATATCCCCGACCAGCCCCTGACTTTCAATATCGACAAGAATTTCGCTATCGAGATAACGAGCGACAATGGTAAGTACAAGGTAATGGGAGAGAACCCCGATAATTTCCCGAAAGAGCCGGTGGCCGACGGCACCACTTCTTTCGAAATGACCAGCGGCGCGCTGGTAACTGCGATCAATAAGACCCTGTTTGCGGTGAGCAGCGATGATCTGCGTCCCGCGATGACAGGCGTTTTCTTTGAGCTCGATAAAAACTTTGCGCAGTTTGTGGCCACCGACGCCCACCGGCTGGTTCGCTACAAACGCACCGACGTAAAATGCCCCAAGGCCGATAGTTTTATTGTGCCCAAAAAGCCGTTGAACATCCTGAAATCGGCCCTGCCCGACAACGACGATACCATCACCATCAGCTATAACAGCAACCACCTTTTCGTTGCCCACGGCAATGCACAGATGAGCTGCCGCCTGATCGACGCCCGCTTCCCAGACTACAAAGTGGTGATACCGGCCGACAACCCGTACAAGATGCTGGTGTCGAAAGCCGATTTCCAGGGCGCACTCCGCCGGGTAAGCGTGTTTTCGAACAAGAGCACCAACCAGGTGGTGCTGACCATTTCGGGCAGCGAACTGCAACTGGCCGCGCAGGACATCGACTTCAGCTTTGAAGGAACGGAACGCATGAAATGCCAGTACGACGGCGAAGACCTGGCGATCGCTTTCAACGCGCGCTTCCTGATCGAAATGCTGAACGCCGCCGAAAGCGATGAGGTAAGAATGGAATTATCAACGCCCACCAAAGCAGGCATCATCAGGCCCACCGACAGTGATGAGCATGAAGACCTGCTGATGCTGGTGATGCCGCTGATGCTAAATGCCTAAACATGTCTTCTTTTGTAGAATACTGGACCCATATCAGTTCCCTGCACCGCATCGGGATCCTGATGGGAGGGATGGTATTCTTCTGGTTGCTGGAAGGCTATTATCCCCTGTTCCGCTTTTCGTTTAACCGGTACAGGCATGCCGGCGTGAACCTGGTTTTTTTGGGTTGCACCCTGGTGTTGAACCTTATTTTCGGACTGGTTACCATTAAGGTTTGCGCTTTTGTAACCGAACAGCATGTCGGCCTGCTCCAGTGGGTGCCGATGCCGGTTTGGGCAGGATGGGGGGTCGGCCTGGTGCTGCTGGACTTTTTCGGGCAATACCTGCCGCACTGGCTCATGCACCACGTCAAATTCATGTGGAAGTTCCATATGGTGCACCACAGTGATACCAAGGTGGATGTAACCACCGGTACGCGGCACCATCCGGGCAAGTGGCTGTTCAGGGAAACATCGGTGGTGCTGGGCATCTTTGTGATCGGGGCGCCGGTCGGTCTGTATTTTTTATACCGCGGGTTATCGGCCCTCTTCACCCATTTCAACCACGCGAATATCCGGGTACCGTTCTGGCTCGATAAACCCATCAGCTGGTTTTTCGTATCGCCCAATATGCACAAAGCCCACCATCACTTTCAACGGCCGCTGACCGATACCAATTACGGGAATATCTTTTCGGTATGGGACCGGCTTTTCGGCACTTTTGCTTATGCCGATCCCCGCGACCTGCATTATGGCCTGGATGTGCTGGACGACAGCACCGATGAAAAAACAGGCTACCAGTTCAGGCTGCCTTTCAATAAAAACATCAAAACCGATTACTGAGTGCGCGGGCTTAGCGCTTCTTATATACAGGCACGGTGCTGCAGGGTTCGCCGTACATGATGGATTTTGCTATGGGACGCAGCAGGCGGGTTATTTCCAGGTAAGCCGGGGCGCCGATATTTTTATCGCCGCAGCCTTTCACTACAATCCGCTGGTCTTCAAAAGGAGAGAGGTCTATATTTCTCAACGCTTCCAATAACAATTGTTTGTCCAGTTCGGCCACTGTTCCCAGGAAAACCGTTTTTGCCAGCGGCTGCAGGTTGCTGGCCACCAGCATATAGGCCCATGCAGGGATCACCGCATCGGCCGAGCAATACACCGCCACCGCTTTGCCTGCATACTGGTTCCAGTCGTGGTTTTTCATGGCTTCCCTGAAATCTTTCTCTTTCAGGATCAGCTCCATAAAAAGAAAAGGCTTCAGATCGAAGGCCACCACCTCCACCGCCGGAACATATTGTTCCAGGTCAAGGGTGATGAGGCCGCTTTCCGCCACTTTATTGACAATGATATCTGACATAATCAAAGGCAAAGTAAAAAATCAAAAGTACCGTTGGTCCCTGGCGGGTAACCTTCCTTTAAGGCAGGCTGGGAACCAGCGGGAACAATTTTTACTTTGTTTTTTACAACTAAAGCAGTTTAGCACGCTCATCCTTCACATTGGCCGACTTCCGCAGCGCTTCCAGCGAGCGGTAACCCGACATCTGGCGCGACTGGGTCATCAGGCTTTTCTTTGTTCGTCTACATTCCACCGCCGTCGGAAAGGGCAGATACCCGGTTTGTTTTCACACAAAAACGCCTGTATTGCCTGATGGCTTTTGATGGTTTGCCTGGTTTTCTTTGTCGAAAGACGCGCCCACCACTTTCGGCTCCTGGCCGATGCCCGCTACGAAGGGAGTGGTAAAACGAACCGAATCGGCCGTCATTACCGTGGTTTGGGTAGCGGTGGCAATGGCTTCAAGCGTATTGGCCGATCCGATCTTTTTCCCGATAACGCCTGCTTTTTTCTCGTTGCGGATAATCATCTCCAGCTGCGGACGCGCTTTGGCAACCGACATGGTTCCTTCTTTCACGATCTCCGACAGCATCACCACCACGTATTTATCATCAATGGCAAAGGGTTCTGAAACATCCCCGACTCTGGCGTCGTTTATCCAGCGTACCAGCGGGCGGCTGGCGCCCAGTCCTGAAATGGTGATATCATTCGGCTTGATATCGGTAGCCATCAGCTTCGAGAGGTTTCCCTTGGTTACCGATGCTTCAAAAGCTTTCGCGTTCCGGCTTTCTCCGGCAAACTGGTTGGCAGCGCCCGAAGCAGCCTGGTCGGTAGCTACGCTGGCATTGATAGGGCGGCTCAGATAAGCAACCTGGTAAGCCGGCTCAAAATTCTTTTGGCTCAGCACTTCTATATAATGGTATCCGAAATCGGTCTTTACGATTTTCTTGTCGCCCGCGGTACCGTAAAAAATTGTCTTTGCAAATTCAGGCGCCAGGCTGTTCATCTGCAGCGATCCGAAAGTATATTCCCCGCCTTTTTCCTTGCTTCCCTGGTCGTCGCTGTATTTCAACACCAATGTGCTGAAATCGGCGCCGCCCTTAATAGCTGCGGCAATGCTGTCGATCCGGCTTTTGGCCGTACTGTCGGGATTCGCTTGCGTGCTCACCAGGATGTGACGGCATCTAACACTGTCGGGAATATTTCTTTTCGAAACCATTTTCGCCATTACATAATTACCGCCGTCGAGATAGGGGCCAAACACAGCGCCGTCGGGCAATTCGCGAATAGCTTCTGCGTTGGGCACCTGCAGTTTGGATTTCAATACATAGATGTCGGCGAATTTTTGATCGCTGTTATTGCGCAACAGGAAAGCGGCGGGATCGGTGCTGGCGGCAAAATCGGGCTTCAGTGTTTCCAGTGCTGATTTAACCGCAGCGCTGTCTCCTGCCGAAGGAGCGGCGTTGAAAGTTACATAGCTGATGCTGCGGCTGGCTTCCTGCTTAAATTCTTCCTGGTGTTTATTCAGGTAAGCCTGGATATCGCCGTCGCTCACTTTTATATCGGCCGAACTGTCGCTAACCGTTGTATAGGGAACAGATACATAGCTAATGGAAGCCAGTTCGTTTTGGTCGGTGTTCATTTTTTCTGCCATCCACTTCGGTATATAATAGGAGTTCGACAGCAGTGATACATATTTTTCACGGCGGCGGTTTTCCATCAGTGCCGGCAGGTATTGACTGGAAAAGTTTTCAGCCATTTGCGGATTCGATTTGGCGAGGTTGCGGATAGCGGCACGTGCAGCATTGGCATCGTAGTTTCCGTCTTTGTCGCTGAACTGCTGGCGAAGATCGGCAGGCGGATTGGCGCCGAACAAAATATCGTCCAGCTCTTTGGGTGTAACGTCCAGCCCGAGCTGATCACACTGGGTGTTCAATACATTCTCTTCGATCATCTGGTTCCACACCTGGTCCTGCACATTCTGGCGAATCATTTCATTCATGGGATAGCCGTTCGCCTTATACTGGTCTTCGGTTTGCCGGATGCGGGTCTGGTATTTCACGTACTCCAGCTTTTCACCGTTGATGGAACCAACCGTGCTGCCGTTGCCGCCAAACAGGCCGCGGCCACTTTTTCCTACAAAGGCATCCATTAAAAGAAATCCAAGCAGGCTGAGCGCAATAATAATAAACACCGCCCAGGCAGCTTTGTCGCGGATGCTTTGAATAATAGACATGATGCTAGATAATTAATATATTATACAGGGTTTTCGAAAAATGAGGAGCGAAAATAAGCAAATTAGACATATGAACAAATTGGGGATAACCCCGCAAATTCACGGCAATCCAGCGTTTTGGCCGATTTCTACGATGCAACTTTTACCGTAAACATCTTTACAGGGATGTGAATAATACGGAAATCGTGGAAAACCGCGGTTCACCTTCCGCGAAGCGGTAAAAATTCCAAAACTTAAGTTGGTTTGCATTTTTGAAGATGAGCTAATAACCCGCTGTTTCACCATTGATCTGACAGTTTTCGCCAAAAACCATTGGACATACAAAATCAATCACGGCTGTGGTATGGCATGAATCGCAGCAGGAATTATGATTTTATAGCATGTGAATTACTGTGGATAAGCTAGTAATTTTGACTATTCAAACGCGTTCTTAAATAGTTGTCCACCTATTCACAGCCCTAATAGTAATAGGTTTTTTTATAAAAAATATATTATAGTATTTATTATGGCAGATATTAACATGGAATCAGCAATGCTCGAAGTTGTAAAAAAAGGATTCCTCGACGTGGCCATTGATCCGTTGACCAATGTGTTCGCAGCGATAGAGCAGTTGAAAAAGGAAAAAAATGCCATTGTGCTGGCGCACTATTACCAGGAGCCCGATATCCAGGATGTGGCCGATTATATTGGCGACAGCCTCGGACTGGCGCAGCAGGCCGAAAAAACAAATGCAGACATCATTGTTTTCGCCGGCGTGCATTTCATGGCAGAAACGGCCAAGATCCTGAACCCCACAAAAAAAGTGCTGCTGCCCGATCTGAATGCCGGTTGCTCGCTGGCCGATTCGGCGCCCGCCGATTTGTTCCGGAAATTCAGGGAAAAACACCCGGACCACCTGGTTATTTCTTATATCAATTGTACGGCAGATATTAAAGCATTAAGTGATATTATCTGTACCAGCGGCAATGCGGAGAAAATCATCGAAAGCGTTCCGGCCGGGCAACCGATCATTTTTGCACCCGACAAGAACCTGGGTGCTTACCTGAATAAGAAAACAGGCCGGAATATGGTATTGTGGAACGGCGCCTGCATGGTGCATGAGATATTCAGCCTGGAGAAGATCTCAAAGCTCAAGGTGCGGCATCCGGAAGCCAAGCTGATCGCCCACCCCGAATGTGAAGACCCGCTGCTGCGCCTGGCCGACTACATCGGTTCCACCACGCAGTTGCTGAAGTTTACGCAGCAGGATGCGGGCACCGATTATATCGTGGCTACCGAAACCGGTATTCTGCACCAGATGCAGAAAGCCAGTCCGCAGAAGAATTTTATCCCTGCGCCGCCTGACAACAGTTGTGCCTGTAATGACTGTCCGCATATGAAACTCAACACCTTAGAGAAGCTGTACCTGTGCATGAAATACGAGGTTCCCGAGATACTGATGGAAGAAGAATTGCGGGTTGCGGCGAAGAAGCCGATCGACCGGATGTTGGAAATCAGCCGGGCTGCCGGGTTAATTGGTTAATTTTTACTATATTTGCGGTTCTTATTTCCGTTCTCCTCTCCTGTGGGTAAGTGCTGAGCGTATGTAAGGCGGGTAAAGTGACCTGTGTCAGCCTTACCGATTTTTATTATTAAAATTTATTGTTTTGAGTTTTTCGCAATTAGCGGTCATCGAGCCTATAATGAAGGCCCTGACCGAGGCTGGGTATGTGGCGCCCACTCCGATCCAGGAGAAAGCCATTCCGGTTGTATTGAACCGTCGTGATCTGTTGGCCTGTGCCCAAACGGGAACCGGTAAAACCGCTGCTTTTGCCATTCCGGTATTGCAGCTGCTGGCAGAAGATAAAGGAAAGCAGCGCCTGGAGGGTATCCAGGTACTGGTGCTTACCCCTACCCGTGAGCTGGCTATCCAGGTGGAAGAAAGTTTTCGCGATTACGGGCGGCATCTTCGTTTCAGGAGCATGACCCTGTTTGGCGGTGTATCGCAGGTTCCGCAGGTGGAACAGTTAAAGCGCGGGGTGGAAATATTGATTGCCACGCCCGGGCGGTTGCTCGATTTGGCAGGGCAAAAACTGGTTGATTTGTCGAAGCTTCGCTATTTCGTGCTCGATGAAGCAGACAGGATGCTTGATATGGGATTTGTGCATGATGTGAAAAAAGTACTGAAACTGATTCCTGCGAAAAGGCAATCCCTGTTCTTTTCGGCCACCATGCCGGAGGAGATCAGGCAATTGGCCGATACCATCTTGTTCAAACCCGAAACCGTTGCCGTTAATCCCGTTTCTTCTACGGCCGAGATGATCAGCCAGGAATTGCATTTCGTAGGGAAGGAAGAGAAGAAAAATTACCTGGTCGATCTGCTGGAAGAAAGGCAGATAAACCCGGTGCTGGTGTTTACGCGTACGAAGTACGGCGCCGACAAGCTGGCGAGGTTCCTGCACAAAAAAGGCATCGGTGCGGCGGCGATCCATGGCGACAAAAGCCAGGGCGCGCGGCAACAGGCCCTTAATGGCTTTAAAGCGGGCAAATTACGGGCCCTGATCGCCACTGACATAGCGGCAAGGGGAATTGATATTGACGAGCTTAAATGGGTTGTAAACTATGAAATTCCCAATGTTGCCGAAACCTATGTGCACCGCATTGGCCGCACAGGCCGGGCGGGTTCCTCCGGTACCGCGATTTCCCTCTGCGACCAGGAAGAGCGCAGCTATATACGGGATATAGAAAAGCTGATAGGAAAAAAGATCCCGCAGCAAGCCGTAAAATCTCTTGTATAATATTGGAAAATAACAGATAATAAGTTATATTTTTATATAACTTATTATCTTCCCATATAAACCATCAGTATTTGTACATCGCTGGGATTGATACCGCTGATCCGGCTGGCCTGGCCCAGGGTGCGCGGTTTGATCTTTTTCAGTTTTTCCCTGGCTTCGTTGCTGATGGCCGACACCCGGCTGTAGTCAAAGGCTTCGGGGATTTCCAGTGATTCCATCTGGTTCATTCTTTGTACCAGCTCCTTTTCTTTTTCAATATATACATCGTATTTGAGCTGGATTTCAGCCTGTTCCCGGGTTTCGGCCGGAAAGGCAGCCAGTGCAGTTTCTATTTCGGGCAGCTGGCTGGTGAGGCCGGCGAGTGAAATATTGGGTCGCAACAGCAATTGGGCGAGCTTTTGTTTTTGCTGCAGCGGTGCTGAGCCGATCGATTCGAGGTAACCATTGGTGCCGGCGGGATCCAGTGAAATGTCGGCCAGCAGGGTTTTGAGCGCAGCGGTGCCGTTCTTTTTCTGCATTACTTTTTCCATTCTTTCGTGGCTGGCCAGCCCCATGCGATAACTCATCTCTGTAAGACGCAGGTCGGCATTGTCCTGCCGCAGCAGGGTTCTGAATTCCGCCCGGCTGGTGAACATGCGGTAGGGCTCTTCCGTTCCTTTGCTGATCAGGTCGTCTATCAGTACGCCGATATAGGCTTCACTGCGTTTCAGTATAAACGGTGCTTCTTCCCTGACTTTAAGGTGGGCATTGATACCTGCCATGATGCCCTGGCAGGCCGCTTCCTCGTACCCGGTGGTACCGTTGATTTGTCCGGCGAAAAACAGGTGGCTGATACGCTTTGTTTCCAGGGTATAGTTCAGCTGCACCGGCGGAAAATAATCGTATTCGATGGCATAGCCCGGCCGGAACATCTTCACGTTGTCGAAACCGGGAATGGTGGTAAGCGCTTTGTATTGTACGTCTTCGGGCAGGGAAGTGCTGAACCCGTTCACGTATATTTCCACCGTGTTCCAGCCTTCCGGTTCTACAAATATCTGGTGCCGTTCGCGATCGGCGAAGCGGTTGATCTTGTCTTCTATACTGGGGCAGTACCGCGGACCGACCCCTTCTATCCTGCCTGTGTACATGGGACTGCGGTCGAACCCTGTTTTCAGTATTTCATGCGTTTGCTGGTTGGTATAGCTGATATGGCAGCTTAGCTGGTCTTTAGGCTGCAGGGCCGGATTTTCCAGGTAAGAAAACCCGGTGATGGTCTCGTCGCCCGGCTGTTCTTCCATAACAGCATAGTTCAGGCTGCGGCCGTCGATCCGCGGAGGCGTGCCGGTTTTAAGGCGGTCGGCTTCCATGCCAAGGGCCACCAGTTGCTCGGTGATGCCGGTAGCTGCTTTTTCTGCTACCCTGCCGCCGCCGAAGGTTTTTTCGCCGATATGGATAATTCCGTTCAGGAAGGTACCGCTGGTAATCACCACTGCTTTTGCTTCGATTTCATGGCCCAGTCCGGTGATCACCCCTCGTGCCCGGTCTCCCTTAATGATCAAACCCTTTACCGTGTCCTGGTAAAAATCTACCTTCTGCGTTTTTTCCAGCATTTCCCGCCAGGTGGCGGCAAACAACATCCGGTCGTTCTGGCTCCGCGGGCTCCACATAGCCGGGCCCTTGGAAAGGTTCAGCATCCGGAACTGGATCATGCTTTTATCTGATACAATACCCGAATAGCCGCCCAGGGCGTCGATCTCCCGAACGATCTGCCCTTTGGCTATCCCGCCCATCGCCGGATTACAGCTCATTTGGGCGATGGTTTGCATATTCATCGTCACCAGCAGCACAGAACTCCCCATATTGGCCGCCGCCGCTGCCGCTTCACAGCCCGCGTGCCCGGCTCCGACTACAATTATATCGTAAACTGGAAAAAGCATAATAGTGGTTGAAGGTGCGAAATTAAGGAGGAAGTCAAAAATCAAGAGTCAAAAGTCAAAAAGGGTCCCGGGCGGCGTAGTATGGTTTAGCAGGTGGTAGTTTGGATTAGCAAGGTGTTTCACGTGGAACAATGTGTTGCGGACCGGCATCTTGTCGCTACCGCGCTGCAACTAACCCAATATTGTTTATGGATAGTGGAAACAGCGTATTAATCGTTGAGCAGAAGGTCTTCTCTTGCAAAACCCTTAAAGGAAGTCTTGCTGGAGGGTATTTGTGTTGTTTCATGAGGAACAGGTGCATTGTGGACGTGGCGGAAAATGTTGTTTCATTAGCCGGAGGATGACAGTTTCCTTCACAAGAACGGATAAGGAAACAGCCGGGTGGTTTTTACCTTCTTTCGCCAAAAGACATGCCCTCCGGAAACCCCCACCGTCTTTCCCCTTTTTGGAAATGAAAATGCCCCATTCGATATATTGATGAGCGTTCATGGGTGCTTCTTAAATGCTTCCTAAGAAAAGACACAATTATGCATGCCCTAAACTCCCCGATCTTTCCTATTCCGAAGGGATCTGCATTTAAAAATAACCAAAGTTGTACGGCAGAACAACTTTAATAAGAAAGCGCCATCCTATAAAGGGCTGCCTTAAAAACCTCCATGTCTGCTGTTGGGAAACGAAAATCCCAATAACTGCCTTAAACCCCAGCTTCCACCTCCCCGGCAAAACATCCCTGTTCCACGTGAAACACCTCGCCAAACCCAAAAAAATAACACAGCACTCCACTCAGCGACCTCTTTTTGACTTTTGATTGTTGACTTTTAACTTTTCCCACCCCCTCAAACAATCCTCCTCCCTCTCCCGCATCCTTTGCTGGTCGGCCTTGCTCTTGTCTTTGTAGCCGCAGAAATGCAGGGCGCCGTGGAAGAGCACCCGGTGCAGTTCGCGGTTAAAGGGTTCACCTTCTATTTGGGCATTTTCTTTTACACGGGGGATGCTGATATAGACTTCCCCTTCGAACGGTTCGCCGGGGGCCGATAAAGGAAAGCTGATGATATCGGTATAGTAATCGTGCCGGAGGAACCGGCGGTTGATGTCCAGCAGGTATTCATCGTCGCAGAAGATATACCGGAGATGGGATAAGGGCAGCTTTTCTTTCCGGAAAAGGCGGACTATGAACGATTTGCAGGCCTGCCGTTGCGGGAAACTAAAATCCCGCACGAGGTAATGAAACTCAATAATATCGGTACTTTTACGCATTGCCCGGCAAAAATCGTAAATCATTTCTAATGGCCATTGAATCGACCACTGTATTAAAGCGTTTGTCAGCTATCGGGATTGGTAAAATAGCGGTTATCAAAAGCTTTGAAAACAATGAAATATTCCTGAAACTGATGGAAATGGGCTGCGTACCGGGAGAAAAAGTGCGGGTGGAACAGAAAGCCCCCCTCGGCGATCCCATCGCCATTACCGTGGCTGGATACAATCTCAGCCTGCGGATCGACGAAGCGGATAATATTTTTGTGGAAGAGCTGCTGTAAACCATGGAAATCGGACTCTATTTCGGCTCTTTCAATCCTATTCATATTGGCCACTGCATCATCGCGAACCATGTCCGAACCCATACTCCGCTTCAACAGGTATGGCTGGTGGTGAGTCCGCAGAATCCTTTCAAGCCGGCAGCCGGCCTATTGAATGAATACGACCGGCTTCACCTTGTGAAACTGGCTATTGAAGGGGTGGACGGGTTGCAGGCTTCCGATATAGAATTTCACCTGCCACGCCCCTCTTATACCATTGATACCCTTACCTACCTCGCCGAAAAATTTCCCCGGCATGCTTTTTCCCTCATCATGGGAAGCGATGGCTACCAGAATATCCAAAAATGGAAAAACGCCCCCGTATTGCTGGAACGCTACCCGGTATATGTGTACCAGCGCCCGGGATTTCCCGTAATACCGCTGAACGACAAAACCCGGCTCGTGGAAGCGCCCTTACTGGACATCTCGGCCACCTTCGTCCGGCAGCAGGTAAGGGAAAGCAAAGACATCCGGTTCCTTGTTCCCGAGCGGGTAAGGCAGGAAATAGAGGCAAATGGATATTATAAATAATTATAAATCAATTATTTATGTGTGTGTAGGCAGACTTATGCCACGCAGGTTCTTATAAAGTTCCATGGCATAGGAATCGGTCATGCCGGCCACAAAGTCAATAACCGACAAAGCCCTTTCATAGGCGCCGGCCTCGGCTCCCACAAACTGGGCGGGTAACAACTGCAGCAGTTTTTTGTGTTTATGGCTGGGTGTTGACGCCAGCACGGCAGGAATAAAAGCGGAAAGCAGCGACCGCATTACCTCGTACCCCGCCAGCTCAATACGCACCACGGTTTCATGGTTGTAGATCCTGCCAATGGTTTCTTTATTGATCGCCTTCAAGGCCTGTTTCGCTTCTTCCTGCATGCCATCCAGCAAAGAGCGGTTATAGGTACCCGTTAGTAAGGCCGATTCGTTTTCCATAAACACCCGTGCACAGCTCGTCGCCAGGTAATTGATGCATTGGGCGCGCAGAAAAGAGAGCTGCTCACGCGGATCGTTGCGCAATGCATCGAGGATGTTTTCAATCCTTTCCATGTTCTCGCGCCGCAATGTTTTCAGCAAATCGAAAAGCAGCGTCACCGCTATGCCGGATTCAATAATACCCAGCCGGTGCGCATCTTCCCAGTCGATTATCCGGTAACAGATATCATCGGCGGCTTCTACCAGGAATACAAAAGGATGGCGCTGGTAAAGCAACGGGCTGTCTTGCAGCTTTTGCAATTGCAGTGTTGCTGCAATCTCTTTGAAGGCAGCCCGCTCTGACTGGAAAAAACCATATTTTTTTGTCAGCAGGCTTTTGCCGTCGGCCGCCAGCGATTCGCCCGGGTATTTCACGGTAGAGGCCAGTGTGGTATAAGTAAGCTGAAAGCCGCCTTTCTGCCGGTTGCCATAATGGTGCGTGAGTATGCGAAGTGCATTGGCATTGCCTTCAAAATGGGTAAGGTCCTGCCATTCGGCTTCATTGAAATGCGACCGGAGCGAACGACCGTTCAATGGTGCCTCCGATTGCTCTACGAAATAAGCCGATATCGCCGCTTCGCCCGAATGACCGAAAGAAGGATTGCCAATATCATGCGCCAGGCAGGCGGCGGCCACCACGCTGCCCAGGTCGTGCCGGTAAAAATCACGCGCTTCTTCCGTCAGCGCCGCGCCCAGTTGTTTTACCATCTCCTCTCCCACGATCTTGCCGAGCGAACGGCCCACACTGGCCACTTCCAGCGAATGGGTCAGGCGGTTGTGCACAAGTATGGGGCCCGGAAGCGGGAACACCTGCGTTTTATCTTGCAGGCGGCGGAAAGCGGAAGAAAATACGAGGCGGTCGAAATCCCTTTCATAAGGCGTACGCGGCGTAGCCGAAACATAATCCTGCCCGAAGCGCCGGTGCGAAAAACATTGGTTCCAATCCATGTAACGGTTTCTGCTTCAAAGAAAAGCAATGACGGTGTATTCTGTGTAAAAATGCTAATTTGATTTTTCCAATGAACGATCAACCGCTTCATATATACAGGGCTTCGGCCGGCTCGGGAAAAACGTTTCTCCTTGCGTCGCGCTACCTGCTTTTGTTGTTTGAGCATCCCTACAAATACCGTGAAATACTGGCGGTGACCTTCACCAATAAGGCCACCGAAGAAATGAGGACCCGCATACTCGGTGAGCTGAAAAAGCTGGCTGAAGGAAAGGACAGCCTGTATGCTGCCATCATTCGCGAAAAAATGCCGGCCCTGCAGGGCGCTCTCCTGCAACAGAAAGCCGATGAGATCTACCGCCACATCCTGCACGATTATTCGCGGTTTGCCGTGGGAACGATCGACAGCTTTGTGCAGCAGATCATCCGCGCCTTCGCTTTTGAAATAGGCCTGAACGCGGGGTATGAATTACAGCTCAACAGCGAGCTGGTAAAAAAAGACCTGGCCGAAAGACTGTATGCGCTGATCGATACCAGTCCCTCGCTGCTGAACTGGCTGATCGACCTGGCCGAAGAAAGAATCGACGCGGGCAAAAGCTGGGATTTTTCCACCACCATGCTGGAACTGGCCAGTGAAATTTTTAAGGAACGATTTGCGCTTTTTGAAGAAAACCTGCGCCGGATCGATGATCCCGACGCCGTTTTCAGCCGCCTGCGCAAAAAGCTGAAACAGCAGATCGATGTTTTTGAAACCGATATGAAATCTTTCGGGGCACAGGGCCTGGCAATCATCCACAGCAACGGCCTCTCTGCCACCGATTTCAAAAACGGTAAAAAAGGCTTTCCCCATTATTTCAACAAGCTGGTAAACGGCGCTATTGAAGCGCCCAAAACCACCACGCTCTCTGCCCTCGACGAGCCGGCACAATGGGTAACCAAAACCACTCCGGCAAACATCCGGGATAAAATAGAAGCGGCCTACCCCGCGCTGAATGCAAAGCTGGGTGAAGCCATCCGCTATTACCAGGGAAACGCCATTGAATACAATACCCAAAAAGAAGTGTTCAGGAACATCGACAACCTGAACCTGTTGCGGGTGCTGGCCGACCAGCTGGGCGATTACCGCCGTGAAACCAACAGCCTCCTGATCAGCGACACGCACAGCCTCTTGCGCGAGCTGACCCGCGACAACGATGCGCCGTTTATTTTCGAGAAAACAGGCAGCCGGTACCACCATTTCCTGCTCGACGAATTCCAGGATACCAGCAGCTTCCAGTGGGAAAATTTCAAGCCGCTGCTGGAGCAGTCTATTGCCGCCGGTCATTTCAACCTGCTGGTGGGCGATGTGAAGCAGGCCATCTACCGCTGGCGCAACGGCGACTGGCGCCTGCTGTTATCGGAAGCCCAAAAAGGATACCAGGCCGAACAGGTGTTCACCGGCAGCCTGCAGGAAAATTACCGGAGCGCGCCCGAGATCATCGCGTTCAACAACGCCTTCTTTGCGGCGGCGCCCGCCCTCCTGCAACAGCAGTTCAATGCCGATATGCAGCAACTGGCCGATGATGAAATACAGCAGCGCTTGCGCGAAACGCAGTATTTTTCGATGATCACCGATGCCTATAACGAAACGGAGCAGACCATTCCCCCCGGCGCCCTGCCCGGCGGCGGTATTTCCATCCGTTTTTTCAGCAACGGAAGAAGCCGCTCGAACGACTGGCAGGAGCCGGCCATGGAACAGCTGGCGCGCGATATGGAAACCATGATCGTTGACCAGCAGCTGTCGCCCGGTGGCATCGCTGTTCTAACCCGCAACAACCACGAGGCGCGGCGCATCATCGGTCACCTGTTGCAGTACCAGCAGCAGCCGGATGCGCGCTGCCAGTATCCCATATTATCGGCCGATGCCCTGCAGCTCGATCATTCGCCGGCCATTCAATTGCTGATTGCCGCCCTGTCGCTGCTGCACAACGCGGGAAATAAGCTGGCCCGCGCCGAACTTATACAGGCGGATGCGGTGCGGCAGCAACAAAACCTGTCGGACCCTGCGCTGTACAGGATCAACCAGGAAACGGCGCGTGAAGCCCTGCCCGAGGCCTTTTATAAAAAAGAAGAAAGCCTGCGCTGGGCCTCGCTCTTCGATGCCACCGAAGCGCTGATCGGCATTTTTGCGTTGGACGAATGGACCAGCGAGCAGGCCTTTCTCCTGCACTTTCGCGACCTCGTGAATAATTTCAGTAAAAACGGCAAAACCACGTTTCGTGAATTTCTCGACTGGTGGAACGACGATGCGACCAACAAAGCGCTCCCTTCTGCCGGCGGTGTTTCGGCAGTGCAGGTGATGACCATTCACAAGTCAAAGGGCCTGGCTTTCGATGCGGTCTTGCTGCCCTTTGCCAGCTGGGAGCTCGAAAACAACAAAGGCAATATCTGGTGCCGGTATGAAAATGACGGTCCGCTGGAATGGGTGCCGGTTCGCCTGGGTGCGCAGTTGCGGCAAACCCGTTTTGCCATCGATTACCAGGAAGAACAGCTGCTGTCGCTCATGGATGCGCTCAACCTGCTGTATGTTGCCTTCACCAGGGCCCGGCGGCAGCTTCGCATCTATGCGCCCGATCCTCCCGCATCGTCGGCAAAGATCAGTACGGTCGGCGCGCTGGTGGCCGCCGTAACGGGTTACACCGGCCGCCCCGCGTCGGATTATTTCGCCGGAGTCTCTTTTACGGAATCGGCCTGGGAATTGCCTTATACCACGGTGCCGGCCGCTGTTACTGCCAAAACCGAAAGCATTTCACTGGCACCACGGGTAGCCACCGGCGGTGTTGACAGCAGAACGGATCCGGCGCCTGAAAACTGGCTGCTGGAAACCGCCGCTTCTTATGAGCAAACCCTGGGGCGGCTTTTGCACCTGGCGCTGGAGCGGATACCGCATCACCGTGAAACCGGCAATGTATTAATGAAAATGCGCAATGAAGGCCTGCTCACCGATGTGCAATTACCCGCCCTGCGCGAGAAGCTGGAAAAAGTATGGCAACAGCCCGACCTCGCCAAATGGTACAAAGGCGATTACAAAGTGATCAGTGAAAGGCCGATCCTTTTACAGGGCGGAGCGGTTCGCCGCCCCGACAAGGTGTTTTACAATGACGAGGAAACGATTCTTATCGATTTCAAATTCACCCGGATGGCCACGACGGCGCATACCAAACAGCTGGAAGAATACAGGGACCTGCTGGCGCAGATGGGTTTTCCCGCGGTGCAGGCTTATCTCTATTATGGTTTGCAGGAGGCCCTGGTGCCCCTGCAGCAATTACCCCGTCAACAAGGAAACCTTTTTAACTGATGCCTGCGAAACCTTTTTTATACGATGTTGCCGAACATGCCCTCAACCGGTTTGGAAAAGAGTTGTCGCAGGTAGCTTTTGTATTCCCGAATAAACGCCCGGCGCTGTACCTCCGCCAGTGGCTGGGCGAGCTCATCCGGCAGCCGGTATGGAGTCCGCCGATGATGACCATACACGAATTCATTCTTTCTTCCACGCACCGGCTGCCGGCCGACAGGCTGGTGTCGCGCTTTTTGTTGTTTGAAGCCTATGAAGAAGTGTTCAGCGAAGCCGGAGAATCGTATAACAACCGCTTTGAAGATTTTTTCCATTTCAGCGAAATACTGCTCAACGATTTTACCGAGCTGGAAGCCAACGGCGCGCCTATCGGTGATGTATATGCGAATATCAGGGCGATGGGCGAATTGTCGGCCGGCTTTGATTACCTGACCGAAGAGCAGCAGCGCTACCTCGAACGGTTCTGGAGCAGTTTTTCCATCAACCAGCTGAGCCGGCAGCAGGAAAAATTCATCCGCCTCTGGGAGAAACTACCGGCTATCTATAACCGCTTTTCACAAAAGCTTTCGCAGCAGGGTTTGATCGATACCGGCACTGCCTATCGGGCGCTGGCCGCCGATGAGCACGACAACCCGCAATTTGATGAAAGCTACAGCCATATTGCCTTTGTGGGCTTCAACGCGCTCAACCAGTCGGAGCTGAAAATTTTCAAACGCTACAAAGATGCCGGTCGGGCTCTTTTTTATTTTGATGCCGACCGGCATTACCTGGACGATGAGTTGCAGGAAGCGGGCCGGTTCATGCGGCGCAATGTGAATGTGTTCGGCAATGAGCTGACTCACGGTGATGCCATCAGGCATTCGCAGAAAAAAATAGACGTGCTGGCTGTGGAAGGCGATGCGGCGCAGGCCGGGTTGCTGCCGCAACTGCTGGCCCAGATCGGGAACCTGAGAGACGAGCCCGTAAAAACAGCGGTGCTGCTGGCCGATGAAAGCCAGCTGGAACCGGTATTACAGGCCTTGCCGCCTGATATAAAGGTTAATATCACCATGGGCTATGAGCTGAAACGCTCGGTGATCTATCCCCTTGCGACCGCTTACCTGCACTATTGCCAGTCGGTGGCGCAGCAGCAGCACAAATATGTTTTTTACGAACCGGTATTTGGTTTGCTGGATCACCCCTGGCTGCAGGCATACGAGCCGGCGAAAAAACTGGTGGATAAACTGCGGGAAGAGGCAGGTATCCGGATTCCGGTGGCGGCCTTACTGGAAAATGACGATGCGTTGCTGCAAAAAATATTTACGCCGGTAACGGAGCCGATGGCGCTGTTCAACGGCATCCGCTACCTGCTGCAATGGTGGTCGGGCACAGAGAACAGGGCAAGGCATACCGCGATGCTGCAGCAGCTGGCAACAGCAGCATGGCAACAGCTCAACCGGCTGGAAGGGCTCCTGGAAAAATTCAGCCGGCACCTGTCTCTCGGTTTCGTTGCCGACACGATCCAGCTAAGCCTCTTTGGGTTATCGGTTCCGCTGGAAGGCGAGCCGCTGGAAGGCCTGCAGATCATGGGGCTGCTCGAGAGCCGCGGGCTCGACTTTGACCAGTTCATTCTTTTGCAGGCGAACGACGGCATTTTGCCGAAACGGGCGGCCGCGCCCACTTTTTTACCCGACAGCATTCGAAGGGCGTACCAGCTGAGTGTGCTCGAAAACCAGGACAGCATTTTTGCGTATGTGTTTTACCGGCTGTTGCAACGCTCGGCAAAAGGATGGATGACCTATAACAGCCTGGTCACCGATCAGAGTACCGGCGAACCCAGTCGCTTCCTGGCACAGTTGCAATATGAAACCTCGCTGGAACTGGAAAAGAAACCCGTTTCCATTCCGATCAAAGCCTATTCGAAAGAGCCCATCAGCATTCAGAAAACGCCCCAGGTTCAGGGACTGTTAAAACGGTTTTCCAACGTCCGCAAAAAAATGACGCCTACGGCCATCAACAATTACCTTGACTGCCGGCTGAAATTCTATTACCAGTACCTGGCCGAGATCAGGGAGCCCGATGCGTTTCTTACCGAGCTCGACAGCAAAACCGTAGGCAGCATTTTTCACAAGACCCTCGAAAACCTGTACACCTGGCTGGCGCAGGAAACAAAGGAGGTGAAGGTAGACAAAGCCGGTATAGTGCTGCTGCGCCGGGAACTGCCGGCCGCTATCGATAGGGCCTTTGCACAGGAGCTGACAAAAACCGACAAGCCCTTTACTTTCAGCGGCAGCTTCCTGGTATTGCGGGAGATCATCGCCGGGTATGTAAAAAAAGTATTGGCGGTAGATGAATTGTATGCGCCGTTTTCTCTGGTGTCGATGGAAAGACAAATCGCCGTGCAGGTACCCGTTACCGTTAGTGGGCGTTCTGAAAAGATATGGATCGGCGGTTTTATAGACCGTGTGGACTGGAAAGAGGGCGTTTACCGCATCATCGATTATAAAACGGGCATGGACGATAAGAATATACCGTCGGTGGAAAGCATGTTCGATCGTGAAAACCCCCGCCGCAACAAAGCTGCGCTGCAAACCTTTATGTATGCCTGGATCCTGCAGCGGGAAGAAAAGCAGCCGCTGTCTGTTGAAACCGGTATTTACGATGTGCGGGCCATCGGTAAATCGCCCGAAGCTTTTTCCTGGCAATTTGTATTTAAAGGCAGCGGCCAGCCGGAGAAGATCAATCATGCATCCCTTGCAGAACTGGAGGAAGAAATCTGGCAAAAAGTAATGGATGTCATAAAAGAAATATACG